>NZ_JBFTOJ010000168.1:0-8576 GCF_056397905.1 Stenotrophomonas sp. 05L414_2 | reverse complement strand
GGGCAGGATGGCCTTCTTCTATTGAAATCACTTCAAAATCAATAGCATGCGATGGTTTCGCAAAAGTTGGCACGGCCATTGCTCTATATCCGGCAAGACACGACGCGGGCTGTTCCCGCCGAGGACATCAGCATGGCCAACCTTTCACTCTTCTCCTGGATGCGCACGCCGCAGCCGCCGCAGGCAGACACCGTCAATGAAGCCGGTGGCCTGGCCTACCGCCGCGACCCGCGTGCCGCGCTGGCGCTGTATGCGGCCACCGGGTGCCTGAACAACACCTTCTACAGCGACGCCGAGGCACAGCTGCAGCAGGTGCTGGCGCTGACCGCGCAGGTCGAGCCGCGCTTCATCGCCCGTACCGCCCTGTACGCCCGCCAGGTCGCACACATGAAGGACATGCCGGCGCTGCTGCTGGCGGTGCTGAGCCTGCGCGACCCGGAGGCGTTCGCCCTGGTTTTCCCGCGGGTGATCGACAACGGCCGCCAGCTGCGCACCTTCGTGCAGATCATGCGCAGCGGCCAGGTGGGGCGCCGCTCGCTGGGCTCGCTGCCCAAGCGCAGGGTGCGTGAGTGGATCCAGCAGGCGTCGGCGGAAACGCTGGTGCGTGCGGCGATCGGCCAGCAGCCGTCGCTGGCCGATGTGATCCGCATGGTGCACCCGAAGCCGGCCAACGCCGAGCGCAAGGCGCTGTATGCATGGATCATCGGTCGTCCCTACGACGAGGCGCAGCTGCCGGCAGTGGTGCGGGCGTACGAGGCGTTCAAGCGTGACCCGCGCGGACTGCCGCCGGACCTGCCGTTCCAGTACTACAGCACGCTGCCGCTGGACGCGGCGCAGTGGTCGGCACTGGCCCGCAATGCATCGTGGCAGTCGATGCGGATGAACCTCAACACGTTCGCCCGCCATGGCGTGTTCGACGATCCGGCGATGGTGCAGGTGATCGCAGAGCGCCTGCGTGATCCGCAGCAGGTGCGTCGTGCCCGCGTACTGCCCTACCAGCTGCTGATGGCCTTCCACGCCGGCGGTGGCTTGCCGACGCCGATCCTGGAAGCGTTGCAGGACGCGATGGAGATCGCCACGGCGTCGGCCCCGGCATTGCCCGGGCGGGTGGTGGTGGCGGTGGACGTGTCCGGTTCCATGCAGTCGCCGGTAACCGGCTACCGCAAGGGCTCCAGCACGGCGGCGCGCTGCGTGGACGTGGCGGCGCTGGTTGCAGCCTGCGTGCTGCGCGGCCAGCCGCAGGCCAAGGTGTTGCCGTTCGATACCGAGGTGCGCCACGTGCGCCTGAACCCGCGCGACAGCGTGATGACGTTGGCCCGCCAGCTGGCCATCAACGGCGGTGGTACGTCGGTCAGCGCGCCGCTGCACTACCTCAACCTGCGGCGCGAGCCGGTGGACCTGGTGGTGCTGGTGTCGGACAACGAGAGTTGGCGTGACACCCGCCAGGGCGGCCAGACGGCCACGATGCTGCAGTGGGATGCGTTGAAGCGTCGCTGCCCACAGGCGCGGCTGGTGTGCATCGACCTGCAGCCGGTGGCCAGCAGCCAGACCGTGCAGCGCGGTGACGTGCTGCACATCGGTGGCTTCAGCGATGCGGTGTTCGACCTGATGGCGCAGTACGCCGCTGCGGCCGAGGACGGCAGCAGCTGGGTCGAGCGCATCCAGGACATGGCGTTGTAAGGCGGCAGGGAGGCCGCACGGACCGCCCGGCTGGCAATGGGGCCAGCCGGGCAGGGCCAGGAATTCGTTTTCGCGGTGAATGCTGGTGGAACTACATTGGTTGTCCCTTCGGGGTCGGGTTCGAGTCCCGCGTTTCCTGCCTGTCGTGAGGAAGCAGACGTTCCACCTCCCTTGTCACCGCACCTTTTCAAACGGCACCGGCAACGGTGCCACCGCTTCAATGCCGGCAGCGCGAATGCCGGAGGAACTACAGCCCCTTAAGCTCCAGGTCGCGGGTTCGACTCCCGCCTGCCACGGCAACGCGGCAGTAGCTCAGTGGTAGAGCAGGATGTTCCTCCAGATTCTTGTCGTGCTGCCGGCACCTTCGCTTTCGTTGCGCGGGGAATGCAGGTGGAACTACATCGGAAGCCCTTCGGGGTCGGGTTCAAGTCCCGGCCGTCCTCCGCGGCAACGCGGGTGACGGAATGTTCCACCCCCTTTGTCACCGCACCCTCTTTGTTTTTGCTTTGGATGAAAGGAAACATCACCATGACCACCCTCAATTACGACGTGATCCAGCAGCCGGGCGCTGCACCGATCAAGCTGTGGACCCGCGGCGTGCCGCTGGAAGACCAGGCGCGCGAGCAGCTGCAGAACATCGCCAAGCTGCCCTTCATCCACAAGTGGATCTCGGTGATGCCCGACGTGCACCTGGGCAAGGGCGCGACCGTGGGTTCGGTGGTGCCGACCATCGGCGCGATCATTCCTGCAGCGGTGGGCGTGGACATCGGCTGCGGCATGATCGCGGTGCGCACCACGCTGGTTGCCAGCGACCTGCCGGACAACCTGTCGGCGGTGCGCACCGCGATCGAGCGGGCGGTGCCGCACGGCCGCAGCGTCACCCGCGGGGGCCGTGACAAGGGCAGCTGGGACACGCCGCCCGAACTGGCGGTGGAAGGCTGGGCGCAGCTGGTGGATGACTTCGCACTGATCTGCGAGCGTCACCCGCGCCTGAAGAACACCAACAACCTCAAGCACCTGGGAACGCTGGGTACCGGCAACCACTTCGTCGAGGTCTGCCTGGACCAGGAGCAGCGCGTGTGGTTCATGCTGCACTCCGGTTCGCGTGGCGTAGGCAATGCCATCGGCACCTACTTCATCGAGCTGGCCAAGCAGGAAATGCGCCGCTGGATGATCAACCTGCCCGACCAGGACCTGGCCTACCTGCCCGAGGGCAGCCAGCACTACGGCGACTATGTGTTCGCGGTGGACTGGGCGCAGCGTTTCGCACGCATGAACCGCGAGGTGATGATGCGCAACGTGGTGGCCGCGGTGCGCACGGTGATCAGCAAGCCGTTCGAGGCCGAGGCCGAGGCGGTGAACTGCCACCACAACTACGTGAACCGCGAGACCCACTTCGGCAAGGAAGTGATGCTGACCCGCAAGGGCGCGGTGAGTGCGCGCAAGGGCGAACTGGGCATCATTCCGGGCAGCATGGGGGCCAAGAGCTTCATCGTGCGTGGCCTCGGCAACGAGGACAGCTTCCACAGCTGCAGCCACGGTGCCGGCCGCGTGATGAGCCGTACCCAGGCACGCAAGCTGATCACGGTGGATGACCACGCCAAGGCCACCGCGCACGTGGAGTGCCGCAAGGATGCGGAGGTGGTGGATGAATCGCCGGCGGCCTACAAGCCGATCGAGGCGGTGATGGAGGCCCAGCGCGATCTGGTCGAGATCGTGCACACGCTGCGCCAGGTGGTGTGCGTGAAGGGATGAGGCAACCCGTGCGCGGCGTACACTGCGCCGCGCACGGCAGCAAGGCCCGGCATCGAACAACGGGCACGGAGGAACAGACAGATGGACATGATTGAACTGGATGGCGGGCACGGAGGCGGACAGCTGCTGCGCTCGGCACTGACCCTGAGCCTGTGCACCGGCACCGGCTTCACGCTGCACAACATCCGCGCGATCCGGCGCAAGCCGGGGTTGATGCGCCAGCACCTGACCGCGGTGAACGCTGCGGCGCGGGTCGGCAACGCCTGTGTGCACGG
Organism: Stenotrophomonas sp. 05L414_2; assembly: GCF_056397905.1. Classification (NCBI taxonomy): domain Bacteria; kingdom Pseudomonadati; phylum Pseudomonadota; class Gammaproteobacteria; order Lysobacterales; family Lysobacteraceae; genus Stenotrophomonas; species Stenotrophomonas sp. 05L414_2. The sequence continues at coordinate 4,866 of NZ_JBFTOJ010000168.1, read as the reverse complement.
TGCAGAACTTGGCGCTACCTCGCTGCGTTTCGAGCCGGGGCGGGTGAGCGCCGGCACCTACCACTTCGCGACCGGCAGCGCCGGCTCGGCCACGCTGGTGCTGCAGACCGTGCTGCCCGCGCTGTGGCGCGCGCAGGGGCCGTCGCAGCTGCGCCTGGAAGGCGGTACCCACAATCCGCTGGCACCCAGCGCGGATTTCATCGCGCAAAGCTATCTGCCGGCGCTGGGCCGGATGGGCGTGCAGGCGTCGATGCAGCTGCTGCAGCACGGCTTCCATCCAGCCGGTGGCGGCGTGATGGAGGTGCAGGTGCAGCCGTGCGCGGCGTTGCAGCCGCCGTCGTTGGAGGTGCGTGCACCGTTGCAGGCGATCGAGGCACAGGTGCTGATGTCCGGCCTCTCCAGCGGCATCGGCCTGCGCGAACTGCAGGTACTGGCCGAGACGCTGGGCGTGGACCCGCACCCGCGCAACGTGCAGTCGATACGGCCGGCGCTGGGACCGGGCAACGTCGCCCTGGTGCGCGTGCGTCATGGTGATCACGTGGAGGTGTTCAGCGGCCACGGCGAGCGCAGTGTCTCCGCCGAGCAGGTCGGGGCGCGCCTGGCCGGGCAGGTCAAGCAGTACCTGGACGGGACCGGTGCTGTTGGCGAGTACCTGTCCGACCAGTTGCTGCTGCCGATGGCGCTGGCGGGCGGCGGTGCGTTCACCACCCACGTGCTGAGCGATCACCTGGTCAGCAATGCGCGGTTGATCGAGAAGTTCCTGCCGGTGGAATTCGATTGGCAGCCGCACGACGGTGGCTGGCGGGTGACGGTGCAGGCCTGAGTGCCCGCCGGGCGTGGCCCGGCGCTACCGGAGCATTCCAGTTGCCTGTCGATCCTGGGCGCGTCGGCCGATCATGCCGCGCTGCGCAGGCATCGCTGCGCGCTGCCGGATTGATCCTGCGCAAGGCACGATCTCCACACAGGCTGTGTAATGGTGTCGTTCCCACTGGCTGGATCACCGCGGAGCCCCACCATGTACAAGCGCATCCTGATCGCCACCGATGGCTCGGAGCTGGCCGACAAGGGCCTGGCCAAGGGCCTGGAGCTGGCCAAGGACCTCAACGCCGAGGTCGACATCGTCACCGTCTCCGAGCCTTGGRCCGTCGGCATGTACGACGCCATGGGCTGGAGCGTGGGCTACATGAACAGCCCGGAGTACAAGGCCGACCGCGAGGAAGGCGCGCAGAAGGTGCTGCAGCCGGCCCTGGCCAAGGCGGCCGAGCAGGGCATCACCGCCAATCCGGTGCATGTGCTGGACCGCTACGCGGCCGACGGCATCATCGAGACGGCGGGCCAGCGCAACAGCGACCTGATCGTAATGACCTCGCACGGCCGCCGCGGCGTCACCCGCGTGCTGCTGGGCAGCCAGACCGCCGAGGTGCTGGCGCGCAGTACGCTGCCGGTGCTGGTCATCCGCTGATACGGAAGCGTTCCCGGGGAGGGGACCCGACGCCGGCCGCAGGATGCGCGCCGGCGTTGTTTTTTATCGGCGGCCCGAAGAGCATCCACGCATGGCGTGGATCTACTCCAGTTCACCGTCAAAGGTCCACGCCATGCGTGGATGGGGCCACCGCAATGCCCAGTAGATCCACGCCATGCGTGGATAGGGCCGTGCCGATCGCCTTGATGGGGTCAGAGCCCTTTCCCGTGGAAAGGGATCCGACCCCGGCCACATCACCAGCTGTACAGCTTCCAGTACACCGGCGACACGCCATCCTTGTCATTGTCGAAGCGGCCATCGCCGTTCTTGTCATACATGTAGAACGGGGCGCCGCGTGCCGGCGTCACCTTGACCATGCGCAACTGGCCGGACACCCGGYATTCCTCGATGGTGTCGCCGTTGTCCATCGTGCGCTTGGAAACATCGGCGCCCTTGACGTCCACCGGGGGAGCGCCCGCGCCGCCCATGCTGGCGCAGCCAGCAAGCAGGAGCAGGGAAGCCAGCATCAGGGTCTTCATCGGCGGGGCCTTTGCCTGGAAAGAGCCTTGATTATGCCCCAACGCCGCGTCGCTGCCGTGTCGCCGCGATGCAGGAACAGGCGCGTAGAATCGACACATGAGCAGATTAGTCCTGATCGACGGGTCCAGTTACCTGTACCGCGCGTTCCACGCGCTGCCGCCCCTGTCCAATGCACAGGGTGAGCCCACCGGCGCGCTGTTCGGCGTGGTCAACATGCTGCGCTCGACGCTGAAGGAGCGCCCGGCCTACGTCGCCTTCGTCGTCGATGCCCCCGGCAAGACCTTCCGCGATGACCTGTACGACCAATACAAGGCCAATCGCCCGCCGATGCCCGATGAACTGCGCAGCCAGGTCGAGCCGATGTGCCGCATCGTCGAAGCGCTGGGCATCAGCATCCTGCGCATCGACGGCGTGGAGGCCGACGATGTGATCGGCACCCTGGCCCTGCAGGGCGTGGCACAGGACCTGAAGGTCACCATCTCGACCGGCGACAAGGATTTCGCGCAGCTGGTCCGGCCGGGCATCGAACTGGTCAACACCATGACCGGCAGCCGCATGGATTCGGACGCGGCGGTGATGGACAAGTTCGGCGTGCGCGCCGACCAGATCGTCGACCTGCTGGCGCTGATGGGCGATACCGTGGACAACGTGCCGGGCGTGGAGAAGTGCGGGCCGAAGACGGCCGCCAAGTGGCTGGCCGAATACCAGCATCTGGACGGGGTGATGGCAGCGGCGCCGACCATGAAGGGCAAGATCGGCGAAAACCTGCGCGCCGCGCTGGAGCGCCTGCCGCTGAACAAGGAGCTGGTGACCATCCGCACCGACGTCGCGCTGGACGCCAGCCCGACCACGCTGGCCCTGCGCGATCCGGATGTGCCCACCCTGGGCGAGCTGTACCTGCGTTACGGCTTCACCCAGGCATTGAAGGAGCTGGGCGGGCCGGTACCGGCGCCTGCAGTGGCCAACGACGCGACGCCGAGCCTGCGTGGCACCGCAGCCGGCTTTGCCCGTGGCAGCGCCGAAGCGCCGCCCGTCGGCGAGCTCGATCCGGCGCTGTCGGCGCCCGGCGAGTACGAGACCGTGCTGACCACCGAGCAGCTGCAGGCCTGGGTTGCGCGCGTGCAGCAGGCTGACCTGATCAGCTTCGACACCGAGACCGACGCACTGGATGCGATGCGTGCGCGCCTGGTCGGCATCAGCCTGGCGGTGGAGCCGGGCAAGGCCGCCTACATCCCGGTCGGCCACGATTATCCCGGCGCGCCGGCACAGTTGCCGCTGGCACAGGTGCTCGATGCGCTGCGGCCGGTGCTGCAGGACCCGGCGAAGAAGAAGCTGGGCCAGCATGGCAAGTACGACCTGCACGTGCTGCGCCGCCATGGCGTGGACGTGCAGGGCTACCACGACGACACCATGCTTGAGAGCTTCGTGCTCAATTCCACCGCCACCCGCCACGACATGGATTCGCTGGCCCTGCGTTACCTAGGCTACAACACCATCAAGTTCGAGGACGTGGCAGGCAAGGGCGCCAAGCAGATTTCGTTCTCGCAGGTGGGCATCGACGAGGCCGGCCGCTACGCCGCCGAAGACGCCGACATCACCCTGCGCCTGCACCACGCGCTGCAGCCGCAGCTGCTGGCCGAACCGACCCTGGACAGCGTGTACCGCAGCATCGAGATGCCGCTGGTGCCGGTGCTGGCCAGCATCGAAGCCAATGGCGTGCGGATCGACACCGACGAACTGCGCCGGCAGAGCCAGGACCTGTCCTCGCGCATGCTGGCCGCGCAGCAGAAGGCCACCGAACTGGCCGGGCGCAGCTTCAACCTGGATTCGCCCAAGCAGCTGCAGGCGGTGCTGTTCGACGAACTGAAGCTGCCGGCGGTGGTGAAGACCCCCAAGGGCCAGCCCAGCACCAATGAAGAGGCGCTGGAGGCGATTGCCGAGCAGCACGAGCTGCCCCGGGTGATCCTTGAGTACCGTGGCCTGGCCAAACTGCGCAGCACCTATACCGACAAGCTGCCGGAGATGGTCAACTCCGAAACCGGCCGGGTGCACACCAGCTACCACCAGTCCGGCGCCGCCACCGGCCGCCTGTCCTCGTCCGATCCGAACCTGCAGAACATCCCGATCCGCACCGAGGATGGCCGCCGCATCCGCCGTGCGTTCATCGCCCCGGAAGGCTTCCAGCTGCTGGCGGCCGACTATTCGCAGATCGAGCTGCGGATCATGGCGCATCTGTCCGGAGACCCGGGCCTGGTGCGGGCCTTCGAGCAGGGCGCCGACGTGCATCGCGCCACCGCCGCCGAGGTGTTCGGCCGCACCCTGGAAGAAGTGACCAGCAACGAGCGTCGCGCGGCCAAGGCGATCAACTTCGGCCTGATGTACGGCATGAGTGCGTTCGGACTGGCCCGCAACCTCGGCATCGACCGTGGCCAGGCGCAGGACTACGTGGCGCTGTACTTCAGCCGCTATCCGGGCGTGCGTGACTTCATGGAGCGCATGCGCGAGCAGGCCCGCGAGCAGGGCTACGTGGAGACCCTGTTCGGTCGCCGGCTGTACCTGAACGACATTCATGCACGTAACCAGGGCCTGCGTGCTGGCGCTGAACGTGCGGCGATCAATGCACCGATGCAGGGCACCGCCGCCGACATCATCAAGCGCGCCATGGTCGATGTGGACAAATGGCTGCGTGACAGCGGCGCACCGGCGCGGATGATCCTGCAGGTGCACGATGAACTGGTGTTCGAAGCCGAGGCCGGTTTCATCGAAGAACTGCGTAGCAATGTCGTGCAGCGCATGTCGCAAGCGGCACAATTGCGGGTGCCGTTGGTGGTCGATACCGGTACTGGCAGCAATTGGGATGAGGC
>NZ_JBFTOJ010000167.1:0-8649 GCF_056397905.1 Stenotrophomonas sp. 05L414_2 | reverse complement strand
ACTCTGCGCGAACTCCGGGAACGTTTCTTCGATCGAATCCTTGTCCGGCAGCACGTAGAACACGCCGCCTTTCTCGAACGTGGGATGCACGATCTGCTCGTAGAACCCGGGCGAGACATTGATGCAGCCGTGGGTGACACGGTTGTCGTCCGGCGTGGCCGATGCCAGTCGTTCGCTGCGCTTCTCTTTCGGGGTGCCCGGGGGAAGCGGGTGCATTGAAACGGCGGAATCGTAGTCCACCCACAGCACGCGTCCGGCGTCCTCGGACGGGCCATAGGCGCCAATGAAACGACCCGCCGGGGTGGTGCGGTCGTGGCCGGGAATCGCGCTCAGTGCGAGCTTGGCGACGCCGGGTGCCGAGTGATCGCCGATGGCCGAACCAAACAGCGCTGGCGCTGCGCCGCGCAGCTTGCCGTCACCGCCGAAGACCAGGACCTGCGCAGCCGCCTTGTCCATGATCGCGAACGGATAGCCCTGGTTGTCCTTGCTGGCCACGACCCAGCCGGCCAGTTCAATCACCGTATCGGACACTTCCTGGCCCTGCGGAAGTTCATCGGCGGCGGTCGCCGTTTCCGTGGGTGCGTCCTTGGCTTCCTTGGCGTTCCTGGCGCTGGCTGCGCCGGTTCCTGCCAGTGCCAGCGCGATGGCCAGCGTGGCCGATACGGCCCGGCGTGCAGGGAGTGAGTACGTACGAATGGGACGGCTCCTTCGGATGACGACCGAGAGGCTGAAAGACACCAGTGGCCGGTGAAGGCCACTGGTGTCTGGTTCAAGCGTTCATCAAAGTGGGTGGAGAGCGGTTACCCGCGCGGCTTGCGGCCGGGGACCCTTTCGAGCTGCTGCACGCGGCCTTCGATCTGATCCAGACGCTGGTTGGCCTGCTGTGCAGACTGGTTGGCGGATTCGGCGCTCTGCGCCGCGCCCTGCACCTTCACGTCGAGCTGGTCGAGACGCGAGTTGATCGTTGCAAATTCGTCTTTGTAGGTGGCGCAAGCACCGAGGCTTACGGTAGCAACGATGGCTACGGTGACGGCACGTGCCGCGTTGATTTGCTGCTTGGTCAGGAACATTCCACTCCCTCCTTCGTCTGGGGAGTCTGGAATATAGCGGCGTTTGTTCCCGCCGCTGCGAAGTGCTTTCAGCTGCAGTTGGAAGACGTGGATGGCCTGTGAAGGTCGGGCAATCAGCAATCCTTAACAAGCGGGAACAAGCGAGCTCTGCCGCATCGGTTGATGTCCTTGTGCCACTTCGATCTCCCCAATTCATAAGCCTGAAGCCGACTCATGGTGTTCCTCTCGATGGGCGCCGATGAGCGTGGCGCAACAACATCGACGCGGGCACCGCGGTTTCGTGTGTGCAGGCCTCATGGCGCAGGGCGATCAGGTCGAAGATGCAAGCGCTCTTCGCGCGGCATGGATGGTTGCGACGGGTCGCCTAGATGCGGACTACGAGGAGCGAAGGTGATATGGCGCGGGCACGAAATCAGGAGTGACTCATCATTGATGAAAACCGCCTAAGGTTAGATTCAATGCGTTGATCTACGTCCCGAGCTTCGCAGGCCCATATGTCGGAAAGCACCGGATACTCTGAATGGACGTCTCAGGGAGAAATGCTCTCCCATCAAGGTGGACGAACGGCCCGTCAGTCTCGGTCAGAACGCCATCAGGTGGCATGAGCTGCACTAACTTACGTCCTCTTTCACTCAGTAGCATGGCTGGCCCAATCGAGAACCGGTAGGCCATTTCTACAGCACGCGCGAGCTCACGCTTGCTTCCGGAGAAGCAGTGAAGAGTCGGCCAACCCGCCTCTGGCTGACGCTCAAGAGCATCTGGCGCAGATGACATTCAACCCGCGGTGCGACCTTCCGGCGTGCTCGCTCGGATAGTGGGAAGTTCACTAGCAGACGCGTGCTTGCCAATCTGAAGAGCCAAGTCGCCGGCGAACAAGCAGGCAGCACATAGAAAAGTGTATTGCGCTACACGCGCGATCTTGGCTTTAATTGGCAGTCCTCGAATTTTCATCCTGTGTTGACAGAACAGGGCGACCGCACAATATATGGTCCAGAAGCCCAAAATTATGCAGACGAGTGCGCCCGCGATTTTCGTGAAATTGTCCAGCCCGCTGCCCAGCAAAGCGTGAGAGGCCGCAATGACGGCCAAGCCCAGCGTTACTCCCTTGGTCAGTTCTATCTGGTCTTTGATGTTAACGAAAAATCGCTCATTCTTCTCTAGGGCCTCTACCTCTCGGGGCGTCTGTGTTACCGGGGGGGGCTGGACTGGCAAGGGTTCGGTCCTGTATGTCATTCACTCGTTCCTAACTGTCGTTTGTTGACTACTATCGGCGCGACGGGCGCAAATCTTGAGATGACAGCTGATTGGGTGACCCATGTCACTCTCGATAGTGCGAATCTAGGAAGCCCGCTAGGTCACCCATGTGGTCCTCCACATAATAATGGTGCCCCTGGCCCGGCTCGAACCGGCATTTGCCACCCATCTGGCGCTGACGGGATATGAATCCGCTGCTCTGCTAATTGAGCTACAGGGGTGTGATCGTTGCGATCACGCYGGTGCCGCCCTCAGAAGCGGTAATGGACAGGAATACTCAGGGATGCACCTTTAGAATCATCCATCCTTTCACTTGGAGAGGTGGTTCTCAAGGCATCCGGTCCTGATGTCGCGCCGACACCACGCGCGCTGGTTGATTCCAGCGCGCTTCGTGCGGCGTGAATGGTCGCGACCGGCCGCTCAGACCCCGACTTCAATGATCCAGCGTAGGTCGATAGGAATTGACCAGCCTGATTTATGGACTGCAGATCACTCGTAGCTTGGTATTTACAATGCTTTTTATGTACACGTAGCTCGTGCCGAGCACCGTCAATACTTCATCTAGATTGCTCCGAAGAGAGATTGCCGGCTGCACAATGACAAAGCCAATCCGAACTTCCATGTCTCGAGCCTTCCTACGCAGCAAGTCGAGGGCCTCGGGCGACCCCTTTAGGATGCGATTCCTTCCCTTACTTTCAGATTTGCTGTAGCGATCTAGCAGGCGCTGGAACAGTTTTTGACCCCTACCGTGCCATTTCACAGATCGACTTGCCTGTCCGGTCACCACGTAGGCATCGTCAATACGACCGCCTGGAGCGTAGCCAGATTTGCAATACTTGCAGTGATAAAAGTCAACCTCTATACAGTATTCAAGGACGCGTACGGCGACGAGATCTGCCACTTCACCGGAACCGTCATCGTCGAAAACAACGTCGTAGTCATGTTCAATTCTGCTAAAGGTGTATCCCTGAACACTCGTAAGGTCGCTCCGACTCAGCATCGACTCCCTGCTGATGTCTACGTTAGTCCATGGCCAGCTTTCCAAGAGATTCTGTGGCAGTTTTACGTTGAGACTGCTAGGGGAGTAGATCCGGTAGTTACCAATGACTACTGAGCCGTCAACGGATAGCAGCCTAAGACGCGTTCTATCGAGGTACTCCTCGAGGCTCTGTTCTTTGCTGCCCACGGTGAAGGTGGCGTTTGGCGCCGAGTATGAGTATCCGTCTGTCTCAAGCTTGATTTCTATTCTCAGCAATTCTTGTTCTTGCTCGCCATCCTGCGAAGCAATCAGGGGTACTGCTAAGGTCGCTGGAGACTGGTAGACAGGAGCCCCAAGTGTTAGATCTGTGATTGGGTACGAGATTGAGTCGACGGTGATCGCGCTCTTGTTCTCAGTCTCGATCAGGAGCTGATCTGGCCAGTCAGCAAAGAACAGTCCTAGAGGCCATGCTTCCTTAATTCTCTCGCTGCGGAGGACATTCTTGAGAATGTCAGATGTGTCTATGCTTTGATCATTTATCTTGACTGAAACTTGGTCACACCACCTAACCCATTCGTCAATCGCCGAGTCATCCATCCTCCACAGCTTTCCTTTAGTCGAACATCCCGCTGTAGTTCTCTCTCCATTGGCATGTCCTACCGCGAACACGTTCGTCTTGGCAGAAGTCCCGTTCTCAAGATCCTCCATGACAGAGTTGACGTCCTGGCCCACGTGCATTGTGAATCGAACTTCGCGACCACCTCGCATGAGTCCGACGTTCTGCAGCTTGAGAAGATCAATTCCACTGAGGATGCGGAACACCGCGTCATCACGAATTCTGGGCGCGTTTGGAGCAATTAGGCTAACAAAGCGCGCAAGCTGCGTCTCATCGCCTGAGCAAGTCGCGAAGAGCGTCCTGTCCGCGGAACGGTAGTAGGCGAGGTAGAGATTCCATGTTGTCGTCATGACGGAAGCGCTATCTGTCCACTCGACCGGAGTGGTCTGCTTGGTCACGGCCATAACGATAGAGTCGTCACCACCCACCGAGCTTAGTTCCAGCGCCTCGCCCCGCCCTCTTAGCTTTGCGACGTTTTTTGGCATCCATCCTGAAGGATTCACGCGATAAGCAATGGCGCTGGTGTTTGGCTTCGGGTTGAGCGAGACGATCTTTTCCGCGTCGTCATTTCCTTCGAACTTTGCCTCAAACTCTTGGCGTTCTACTTCTCTTCCGATCTTATTCTCACTTACTTCGCGAATGATCATGCCCCAGTCCGCATCGGACGCATAGAGCCCCTGCATCTCTCCGTCGATACGTTGGTTGGCAATGTTGGCTATGAACTTTGCTGGCCCCAACTTGGATGAGACACGCGTTAGGCGTCCAATGAACTGCAGAGTCACTGCTGGACTGCGGTGTTGATCATGGATTGCCGCTAGCTTCAGCTCGGGTAGATCGAATCCTTCACCTAGCATGTTTACACAGATGACGATCCTGCATTTACGGTCGATTACATCCTTTCTTCTCTCGGCTAGGCCCTTAAGCTTGCTGTGCAGAAGCACGGGATTGAGGTCTGTCCCATCCGACAGTCTCGCGTAGATCGCCGCGACCGCTCTAGCCTTCTCTATCGCCGAACATCTCGCTAGAAGGATGTGATCAAAGCCATCCTCAAGGTCCTGCTGAAGAAGAGCGACGGCCTTTCTGGCGATAGCCTCGTCAGCCATCTCCTCTCGATACTCACGTATGGGATGAAACTCAATTTCTTGGAAGTACCCGTCGCGCTGGGCTTGTCTTAGCGTGTAGTTGAATACGATTTTTCCGCTGATCCGCTGGTCATCGAGCCGGAACGGAGTTGCAGTGAAGTACAGCGTCGGCTTGCCATCTGCCGCGGCCCTGATGCGCTCCCAGGTATCGGCAACCACATGGTGAGCTTCATCAAATACGACATGTGTGAAGAGCCCGATGACTTGCCCCAGTTGATCAGGTTGCAGTTGAGCAAGCGTATCCGGAGTTGCGACAGTGACATTTGCTGCTTCTATCGCGCTTAGATCGAGCGCGCCGCTTAGACCTGCCGCCAAATGAACTTTAGGCGACAGAAGCTGGTCCGTYACTACTTCGATCCGCCTTAGCGTCGACAAGGACTYAAGACGCTCGCTCATTTGCGAGCGTAGTGCGTCCGATGGGACAACGAGAAGCGTCCGCTTGAACAGTCCCGCCAGCATTAGCGCGAATATGGTGTCGGTTTTACCAGTCCCTGTTGGCATCACGACAGTTGCTGGCTTTGAAGGCGAGATATCGAGATGAGACAGGACTGCGAAGGCAGCTGCCCTTTGTGGCAACCTGAATCCTGTTACGCCCGCCTCCGCGTTCGCAACTCTGAAGACTAGACGGTGGTCAGCCCAGCTCTTGTAGACCGCGTTCTTATTGTAGAAATCAAAGTCGATGTCCATCTGCCAGCTCCTGTCCTTGGTGCGCCTGTGGTAATAAGCTGTGTCAAGCGTAAAGTTGTCTCGATAGAGTTAGATGCTTCACTAGATCCCCTCATTCCCAAGCTAGGAATCTGCGCTTCTAACTTTTCGATGTCCCGCAGGTTCTATGTCCCGCAGGCGACTCCGATCCAGAGAGCGTCCTCCCGGTCAAGCCAATTACAACTGGCTGACCAAACGGGGATACTCGCATATCAGCCAGCCAGCGAGCTGCGCCCTTTTGCTTCAAGGGCTTAGCGGCCTACGTTGTGCAGATGACGATGCTCAAGTCTGGCCAGACGCCCTTCAAGGGCAAGCCGCGCCCGGCAACTTGTAGGTAGATCGAAGGAGGCTCGAACTGTGAGGCTGCATTGGCTCATAGCCTTGGTGGGCGACATGGCGCGCTAGGAGGGACGACTCTCCCGGTGGAGACATGGCGCTTGGCAACCGAGTCGACACCATAGTTTGGCACCCCCAGCTGTCACCATAGTCTGTCCAAAGCTGCACAAACTATGGTGTTCGCCCCACACGGCGCATCGAGAGTTCCCTGAACAGGAACCTCATTCATGTACCGGTCAGTTCAATATTCAGGGCCGATTTCATCAACAAACGGATAATTCACACCTGTCGAACGCCTCTCCTCCCTCCCCTCCCGAGGGGCGTTCGACGAAACCAAAATAATGAAAGGTGTATCCCGATGATCAAGAATTCGCTGCTTGCCCTGGGTCTGTTGGCCGCGCTGCCGTTCGCCGCATCGGCTGCCGATGGCCTGTCGTACAACTACGTTGAAGGCGGCTACGTGAACACCGATGCCAAGGGCGGCGACGCTGATGGCTGGGGCGTGAAGGGCTCGGTTGCCGTGCATCCGAACTTCCACATCTTCGGTGATTACAGCAAGCAGGAAACCGACACCTTCAAGAACGATGTCGACCAGTGGCGCATCGGCGCCGGCTACAACTACGGCATCGCACCGAACACCGACCTGGTGGCTCGTGTTGCGTACCAGAAGTTCGACATGAAGCACGGCCTGGACTTCAACGGCTACTCCACTGAAGTGGGCGTGCGCACCGCGTTCAACCCGTACCTGGAAGGCTATGCGCTGGCCGGTTACGAGGATTACAGCAAGAAGCACGGCATCAACCCGGACGGCGAGTTCTACGGCCGTGTCGGCGCTACCGCCAAGTTCAACCAGAACTGGGGCCTGAGTGGCGAAGTGAAGCTGGCCAAGGCCGGCGACCGCGAGTGGTTCGTGGGCCCGCGCTTCAGCTGGTAACAAACGCCTGTCGTTAGTGCGTGTAACTGGCGTGTGATCTCTCTCCCACACGCCAGCGAAGCCCGGCCTCGTGCCGGGCTTCTCTTTTTCCGGCATCGCTTTGCCACAATGGGGCATGGGCGATCCCTCCACTCCCGCTGGCACCGGCTTGGCCTACCAGGAACACCTGGCGCCTGCGCCGCTGCGTGGCCAGTTCGGCCAGCTCTGGCAGAGCCAGTTGCCTGCTGATGCCAGTGGCAGCATCACCGTGCTGCCCGATGGATGCGTGGACATTCTCTGGCGTGATGGTGCGCTGTTCGTGGTGGGACCGGACCGTACCGCCGCACACCCGCAACTGACCCCCGGTGCACAGGTGCTGGGCGCGCGGTTCCGGCCTGGGCAGGCATCGTCTGCGCTCGGCATCGACTTGTCCGGCATCGTCGGCCAAGCCGTGCCCCTGATCGAATTCAATACCCGCTGGGCGACTCAGGCTGCGGCCTGGATCGGTGACGCCGCGCCCGACCAGCGCCTGCAGCGCCTGGCTGACAGCCTGCAGCGGAACATGCCGGCGGCCGTGCTGGACGAACACACACGCCGCGCGCATGCGCTGTTCGCGCACGCTGCCAGAGGCGATGCCAGCATCGACGCACTCGCCGCACAACTGGCCATGAGCCCGCGCACCCTGCGTCGCTTCAGCCAGACGCAGTTCGGTTACGGAGCAAAGTCGCTGGAGCGGATCCTGCGTCTGCAGCGGTTCCTGCGCTGCAGCCAGACCCAACCCGCGCACAGTCTGGCGATGCTGGCCGTGGAGGCGGGCTATGCCGACCAGGCCCACCTCAGCCGCGACGCCCGCGAGCTTGCCGGCCTGACGGCAAGCGCGCTGCGCCAGCAGTGGGGACGTTGATGGCCGTTTCGTTCAAGACCCGGGCCCGACCCTGACCGATGCTGGGCGCTCCAACCACAGAGCCGCACCATGAGCCACGCAGACACCACCACTGCCGAACGCCGCATCGACAACATCGAATTCAACGTCGCCGACATCGCCCGCAGCAAGCAGTTCTATGGGCAGGTCTTCGGCTGGTCCTTCACCGACTACGGCCCGGCCTATACCGAGTTCGATGACGGCCGCCTCAAAGGTGGCTTTGTCGCCGGCCAGGCAGTGACGCCCTCAGGAGGCGCGCTGGTCATCGTGTACTGCGTGGACCTTGCCGACGCGCAGCAGCGCATCCTCGCAGCTGGCGGCGAGATCGTGCAGGCGGTGTTTGCCTTTCCCGGCGGCCGTCGCTTCCATTTCCGCGATCTGGACGGCTACGTGCTGGCGGTGTGGAGCGACGCCAGCTGATCCGTCTGCCTCTACAATCCGCCAATGGAAACGCACATCGATGCCTATGTGAGGCAGGCCGACGGCAACTGCATCAAGGTGATGCTGTTCAATGGCCGCTCGCGGGCCTCGCTGCAGGCGCTGGGATTCACCGCTGGCGAAGAAGACACCCTCACCCTGCCGGTCCCCGACGATGCAGCCAAGGCCGCCGTCTTCCTCCGCCTGCGTGATCTCGGCGTGGCCTTCTCGGCGGGCAGGGAGTGGTGTCCGGCCGACGTGTTCGAGCATCTTCGCGAGGGCGGTGTGCTGGAGG
>NZ_JBFTOJ010000166.1:0-8664 GCF_056397905.1 Stenotrophomonas sp. 05L414_2 | reverse complement strand
GCCGGCCAGCGGCCGGCACTACCCGGTAGGTGCCAACCTCGGTTGGCGCACGAGCACTCCGCAGGCCAACCAAGGGTGGCCATTACCGGGTACGGGCGCTCAGCGCAGCGTACCCAGCCACGCCGCCGACGCTTCGCTCGGGCTCTGCTTGGCCTTCACCGCCAACCCGCTCGCACGCACGAACGTCTGCGCCGCCTGCGCCACTACCTGGCGGGCGATCAGCGCGGCCTGCTTGGTCGTTGCCTGCTGCTTGCGCAGCTGCACGATATGCACCGACGGGCGACCGACCGGTGCGTACTTCTGGTCGCGGCGCAGGATATCGGCCACCTGTGCCACTTCATGTTCGGCCTGCAGGTAGCGGTGCTGTGCCTCGACCAGCTCACGCAGCGGTACGCGCGCCGCAGCCGGGTCGGCAAAGGCGGACAGCGCTGCATCGCAGGCGGCATCATCAGTGAAGCGGGTACGCAGCGTGTCCACGCTGGCCAGGGTCAGTTTGGCCATGTGGGCCTCGTTGCTGCAGGAAAGGTGTGCGATTGTCGCATTGCTTGCCGGGTCGTGCCGGCCGCTGGCGGGCGACTGCGTGGGGGCGTGCGGACCAACGGTCCGCACCCACCGGCGGACCAACTGTCCGCACCCATCGGCTGGCCGAGGGTCCGCACCCATCGGCTGGCCGACGGTCTGCACCCGCCGGCTGTCCAACAGTCTGCATCTGCCGGCTGCAGAGAGCAGCCGAGCATCGGGTCGCGGTTACCATGGCGGCCGCACTGAACCACGGAAGGCAACACCATGCAGGAAGCGCAGTACTGGCTTGGCGAATTCTGGACCGGCCTGAGCGTGCTCGATCTGATCGGCGGCAGCGTGCTGGGCACGCTGTTGGGGCTGGTGCTGGGCATCTTCGCCTGGCGCGGGCTGCATCGACGCGGTTGGCTGCGGCGGCAGCGGCGTTGGCACCACGGGCTGCTGGCCTCGTATGTGGTGCTGCTGCCGTTGCTTGTCGCGTTCTTCGGCCTGCAACTGGGCTTCACCGCCGGCGCGCACCGCGCGCTGTTCAAGCAGCTCGACCACTTCCAGCCGCACCTGCAGACGATGGTGGAAGGGTGGAGCAGTGGCTTCACCGCCTCGCTGGAAGACGAACGCATGCGTGCCGCGCTGCAGAGCCAGGGCACGGTGGGCGACGTTGCCGATTCGCTTGCCGCGATCTACCTGCGCGAGCATCCACTGCCAAGCGTGGAGCGGCTCGGTGACGGGCCGATGGCGCGCGGCGTGGGCTGGGTGATCGGCAAGGTGCGCGCCGGATTGCTGCGCGCGATGGTGGAAGACACGCTGATCGACAAGGCTGGCACTGTGGGCCTGGAGCCGAAGATGGTGCGTGAGGCGCTGACCATGCGCATGGATGAGCTGCTGCATACGCGCGGCGTGCTGCGGCTGGTGAAGGCGCAGATCAACGGCATGATGCCGGGTGTGTACCTGGGGTTGCTGCTGCCGCTGGCGATCATTACGCTGCTGCTGGCGCTGGAGATCTGGGCCGCGCATCGGTTCGGATGGAAGGGTGGGGCTGCGCCCCGGTTGGTAGTGCCGGCCGCTGCCCGGCAGTTGCAGGATGCCGCCGAAGGTTCATGAGGTTGCCGGCCAGCGGCCGGCACTACTCGTAGAAGAGCGTGCGGACCAACGGTCCGCACCTACCGTTTTGCGGTCAATCGCCGTCCTGTTCGTCCGGGTGCGCCTTCCAGTAACCGGTCGAGCGGATCCAGTCGCGCGGCACGCCCAGGTGGCCT
This sequence comes from Stenotrophomonas sp. 05L414_2, assembly GCF_056397905.1. Lineage (NCBI taxonomy): Bacteria > Pseudomonadati > Pseudomonadota > Gammaproteobacteria > Lysobacterales > Lysobacteraceae > Stenotrophomonas > Stenotrophomonas sp. 05L414_2. Next base: position 6,889 of record NZ_JBFTOJ010000166.1, on the reverse strand, counting down.
TCGATGAACTTGCGCATCATCCGCGCGCGGCGCGATTCGGTGGCGATCCAGTAGAACGTATCGCCCTCGGGCACCTCGAAGTCGGTCAGCATGTCTTCCAGCAGCGTGCTGCTGGCGGCCGGGAAGCCGTTGCGCTCCAGCCAGTGGATGCGCACGTTCTCGTACTGCGGCAGGTCCTGGCGCTCGTCCTCGTCGGCCACCTCGATGTAGGCCTGCACCTGCGCGCCTTCGGGCAGCACGTCCAGCCAGCGGGCGATGGCGGGCAGCGCGGTCTCATCGCCAATCAGCACGTAGGCGTCATAGCTGTCGGCCACCACGAACGAGCCGCGTGGGCCGCCGATCACCAGCATGTCGCCGGCCTGTGCGCGCTCGGCCCACGGCCCGGCAACGCCCTGGTCGTGCAGCACGAAGTCGATGGCCAGCTCACCGGTTTCGTGGTCCCACCAGCGCGGGGTGTAGTCGCGTGCCGGCGAAGGCTGCTTGCCCTCGGGGTAGCTGCGGCCCTCGGCGGTCAGCACCGGCAGCACCATCTCGCCGCTGGCGTTGGGGAAGAACAGCTTGATGTGGTCGTCGGCGCCGGGCGAATCGAAGCCGGCCAGGTCGTCGCCGCCCAGCACGATGCGGCGCATGTGCGGGGTGACAGTCTCGGTGCGCAGCACCGTCAGTTCACGGAAGCGCACATCCAGGCGCAGGCGCGAGTTGTGATGTTCGGTCATGGGGGTACCTGTTGGAAGGTCGCGCGGGGGCGCGCGGCATGGGGGAGACCTGGCTGGAATCAGTCTGGCTGGGTCGTTGAAAAGGGAGAAGGCGCGTTGTCGCCCTGGCCGTTGATCAGCGCCGAGGCACGCGACAGCAGCGCAGCCACTTGCTCGGCTTCGCCGTCGGCCCAGCGCCCGTGGTGGTGCACCAGCGCCCGCTTGAACTCGCGCAGCGCAGCGGCCAGCGGTGCTGGCAGCGAGGCCTTGGTGATCTCGCGGGCGCGGTCGAATGCGCGCCGCTGCGCCAAGCGCACCTGGCTGCGCTGCACCTTCAGCTCGAACTCGCCGGCGGCAGTGATGCGGAACACACGGCGGCCGTCCACCTCTTCCGACGCCACCCAGCCGGCCTGCTCGAAGCTGGCCAACAGCGGGTACATGGTGCCGGCGCTGGGGGTATAGGCCTGCATGAACATGGTGCTGATGTGCTGCATCAGCTCGTAGCCGTGGCGCGGCTGCTCGCCGATCAGCGCCAGCACCAACAGGCGCAGGTCACCGCGGCTGAGCACGCGTGGCTGGCCGTTGCGGCGGGGTACCGCGGCATCGTCGGTGCGGCTGCGAGGGGAGGGGGATCGGCCCATTTCGATATATCGGTAACGTGTGTTGCAAACGATATATCGATAGGCCGGACCCGGCAAGCAGGATTCCGGCCACAACGCTTGCCGGATCGGGCCACGCAGCCAAGTGGCGCAAGGGCTCAGGGGGAAAGATGCGCGCGGCGCAAGCCACCGTTGCGCGGCCTGACATCCGTATCGGGCCACGCAACGGCACTGCGGGTTTCCGCCCCGGGCAGGGGCGCAGCAGACGAGCGGCGAACCGCGGGAAGGGGCCTGCTCGCGGCCAACCGTGCGCAGCTGCCTCGTCTGCGTCGAGAGGCGCGCGCGACACGTTGTCGCGGGTTCAGCGGCGCCCCGTCAGACAACGCCGACATGGCGCCCGCCTTGCCCCACAACGGTCATCCATGGCGGTAACACTGCGTCCTGCGCATGGGCGCAGCAGGCCGCAAGCGACAGCTGGCGCAGCCCTTGCAGGCAGCCACAGCGGCCTGCCGCAGCGCGTTGTCAGCGCTTTGTCCCGCCGGTGGACGTCCCGGGACAGGCCTTGCAGACATGGGTGGCCTGCATCCATACGCCAGCGTAGCCAAGTGACGAAAGCCCTTGGTGCGCTACACTTTGCGGTCTAGAAATCTATCAACAGTCGCGCGCGTGCGTGCGGTAATGGGAGCGCTAATGAACTGGTTGAACGAGGTGCTGAACAACGACCCGAATCCTGTGGAAACCCAGGAGTGGATCGAGTCGTTGAAGGCCGTTATTGATGTCGAGGGCCCCGAGCGCGCGCATCAGCTGCTGGAAGGCATGGTGGAACTGACCCGTCGTTCGGGTGCCTATCTGCCGTTCTCTCCCACTACCGAATACGTCAACACCATCGAGCCGCAGCTGGAGGCCAAGAGCCCGGGCAACGCCGAACTGGAATGGCGCATCCGTTCGATCATCCGCTGGAACGCGATGGCCACCGTGGTGCGCGCCAACCGCAAGCCGGGCGACCTGGGCGGCCACATCGCCTCGTTCGCTTCCGGCGCAACGCTGTACGACGTGGGCTTCAACCACTTCTGGCGCGCCCCCAGCGAAAACCACCCGGGCGATCTGCTGTTCATCCAGGGCCACAGCGCCCCGGGCATCTACGCGCGTTCCTTCCTGGAAGGCCGCATCAGCGAAGAGCAGCTGGACAAGTTCCGCATGGAAGTGGACGGCGGCGGCCTGTCGTCGTACCCGCATCCGTGGCTGATGCCGGAATACTGGCAGACCCCGACCGTGTCGATGGGCCTGGGCCCGCTGGCCGCCATCTACCAGGCGCAGTTCATGCGCTACCTGGAAAACCGTGGCCTGATCGAGAAGTCCGACCGCAAGGTGTGGTSCTTCATCGGCGACGGCGAGAGCGACGAGCCGGAAACCCTGGGTGCCATCGCGCTGGCCGGCCGTGAAGGCCTGGACAACCTGATCTTCGTGGTGAACTGCAACCTGCARCGSCTGGACGGCCCGGTGCGCGGCAACGGCAAGATCATCCAGGAACTGGAAGGGGTGTTCCGTGGCGGCGGCTGGAATGTCATCAAGCTGCTGTGGGGCGGTTACTGGGATGCCCTGCTGGCCAAGGACACCAATGGCGTCCTGAAGAAGCTGATGATGGAAACCGTCGACGGCGAATACCAGAACTGCAAGGCCTTCGGCGGCGCGTACACCCGCGAGCATTTCTTCGGCAAGTACCCGGAAACCGCTGCGATGGTGGCCGGTCTTTCCGACGACGACATCTGGCGCCTGAACCGTGGTGGCCACGACCCGCACAAGGTGTACGCCGCCTACCACCAGGCCGTGAACACCAAGGGCATGCCGACCGTCATCCTGGCCAAGACGGTCAAGGGTTACGGCATGGGCAGCGCCGGTGAGGCACTGAACCCGACCCACCAGACCAAGAAGCTGGACGACGAAGCGGTGCGCCACTTCCGCGACCGCTTCAACATTCCGGTGACCGACGCGCAGCTGGCCGACGGCCAGGTGCCGTTCTACCACCCGGGCCCGGATTCGCCGGAAGTGCAGTACCTGCAGGAACGCCGTGCCGCGCTGGGTGGTTACCTGCCGCAGCGCCGCCGCAAGGCCGAAAAGAGCTTCAATGCACCGAAGCTGGAAAGCTACGAGCGCCTGCTCAAGAGCAGCGGCGAGCGCAGCTACTCCACCACCATGGCCTTCGTGCAGAGCCTGAACATCACCCTGCGCGACAAGGAACTGGGCCCGCACATCGTGCCGATCGTGGCCGACGAAGCCCGTACCTTCGGCATGGAAGGCCTGTTCCGCCAGATCGGCATCTACGCGCCGTTCGGCCAGAAGTACAAGCCGGTCGACGCCGACCAGCTGATGTTCTACCGCGAAGACCAGAGCGGCCAGGTGCTGCAGCAGGGCATCAGCGAGCCGGGTGCGATCAGCTCGTGGATGGCCGCCGGTACCAGCTACTCGGTCAGCAACGTGCCGATGCTGCCGTTCTACATCTACTACTCGATGTTCGGTTTCCAGCGCGTGGGCGACATCGCCTGGCAGGCAGCGGACATGCGTACCCGCGGCTTCCTGCTGGGTGGTACCGCCGGCCGCACCACGCTGAACGGTGAAGGCCTGCAGCACGAAGATGGCTTCAGCCATCTGGTGGCCGGTGGCATTCCGAACGTGCGCAGCTACGACCCGACCTTCGGCTTCGAAGTGACGGTGATCCTGCAGCACGGCACCAAGGCGATGATGGAAGATCAGATTGACGAGTACTACTACGTCACCCTGATGAACGAGAACTACACCCACCCGGAAATGCCGGAAGGCGCGGCCGAAGGCATCGTCAAGGGCATGTACCTGCTGACCGACGCCGGCAAGCCGAAGAAGGGCGAGCTGCGCGTGCAGCTGCTGGGTTCGGGCACCATCCTGCGCGAAGCCATTGCCGCGGCCGAGCTGCTGGACAAGGACTTCGGCGTGACCGCCGACATCTGGAGCTGCCCGAGCTTCAACGAACTGCGTCGCGATGGTTTCGACGTGGAACGTGCCAACCGCCTGCATCCGGAAGGTGAGCAGCGCAAGGCCTACGTGACCGAGCTGCTGGAAGGCCGCCAGGGCCCGGCGATTGCCGCCACCGACTACGTGCGTGCGTATGCGGACCAGATTCGCGCGTTCGTGCCGATGAGCTACACGGTGCTGGGTACCGATGGTTTCRGCCGTTCGGATACGCGTGCGAACCTGCGCCGGTTCTTTGAAGTGGACCGGTACTACATCGCGCATGCCGCGATTGCGGCGCTGGCGAAGGACGGGAAGATGACCGCGAAGGATGTGGCCAGGGCGATCAAGCAGTACAAGATTGATCCGGAGAAGGCTAACCCTGTTGGGGTTTGAATTCCAAATTTACTCTAGCAAGATCTAGAAGAGGGGGCCGTTGGCCCCCTCTTCTATTGAATCAAAAATGACTCTTGGGAACTCGCCATCTGCGATAGCTGTAAGCATGCCGGCGCGCTTCGAGATCGACTTGGCCAAGCTGCCCAATAGCTAAATAAGGCGAATAAATTTGACGATCACAAGTGCCAACTGGGCACCTTCCACTCGCAAAGAGAGATCTTACAATTTACGCGGAGAGCTTGCTCCTCGCCAAGTAGGCGATCAAATTGTCGCCGACTGACATTACGCTTTCGTCGAAGTCGTGCGCTCTAAGGTGCTCATGGAAGAGGATGTTTCTCACGCGGTATATCTTCTCTGCGAAACTCTTGCCACTTCGATCATCAGCCATGTCATCAAGCAGTCTGTCTAGTGCGGATTCTGTACTGCCACATGGCGGAGAGAGGATCTCTCTAATTCTAGGTAATTCCTGATAGGACTTTTTGAAATCGTCAACGATGTCGCGCAGGGTTGTGATGTTCACGGGCGCGGCCGAATTCAATTTGGCGCGTATTGCCTCGGATCGCACCTTAAAATCGAGTCCAATCAGCATTTCAATAATCTGGTAAGCGTAAAAGAATCTCAGCAGGGCGAATGAAGCGTAGGGGTATAGGTTGAAAAATACCGAGCTTGCATACTGGGAATCAATAATGGGGTCCCTGACGGTAATTGTCTCGGGCGGAACGATGTCTATTCGGCAGTAGTCGCGAGACCCTCTGTGGCTATATATTCCATTCAGAAACAAGGAGGGATGAAATCTCGAGTGGTTCTCCTTGCCAATGACATCGTTCCATAATACAAGATAGGCATCTCCCTCAAGGAAAGGTATCTCGCCGGGCCTCTCAGCTTCAGCAGAACTGGAGGACATAGAGAAGTCTCCCTTAAATGACCGAGCGCACACCTCTAGAGCCGCAATGAGGCTATATGCCGCATAGTGCGGGTCGGAGTTGCGCGGATGTTGGGGTGACAACAGAGCCTGTCCCGGAATAACAAACCCGGCTGTCCTTCCCTTGTACCTAATCGTCGAAACGGATTGCTCTGGCAGTTCTGCCGACGAGGACACGGCGACGACTAGATACTCATTTGCGCAAGCCTTGGCAACTAAGGCTTGGTTGAGATCCTCAGGGACATCGCGAGAGATTACGGAGCCGTCTCTTCGCTTAAATCGCAACTCCTTGACCTTGAACATAATTAAATGCCGATTCTCAAGCTGCTAGTCATCGCCTCGGACTCGGATCTAACTAAATTCATAAATGAACCAGAGCTTGGGCTAACCAAAGCCCTAAAGAACTGGCGAAAATACAAGCGCTGAGCATTGCCAATACGCTTGGCCCTTGAATTCAGTGTTGAGATGGATCTGTTCAGCGAGAGCATAAACTCATCTCCATCACCGCCAATCTCTAGGGTTGAAAAATCGAGCAAGGAGAGAGATACGTCGTCACCAGCATCCCGGAGTATTGATACTGAGGCTCCAAATCCGGATAGAGCCTGCGGTCTTTTGAAAGCGCGAAGGCCGGTCGAGCCCCAGTTGCGGGGCGATGCATTTCCAACGTCATCGTCGTCCCCGCGCTGGTCCTCTTCCAAATCGTCATCTGGAAGTCTCAGAGCTAGCCCGTCGATGGCGACGATAAACCTGTCCCACGCAAGAATAAAGTCGCGAAAGAGATCCTTATCTCTTGTTTCCTTCGAGATATTCTCTAGGCTGGTAATGTTGTCCAGTATCTCGCCTCGATCAAGGGGCGATTCACTCCTTGCTATGTACGCATTGAATCCGTCGATGGCATCTTTAAAGCTGTAGGCGCTCAAAGCCCTGCTAGTCTTTTCTGGTTCACGGAGCAGCTGAACGTGCTCAATCCTTGTGTCTAGAAAATCTATATACATTATCTCGACCTGGTGCCGCAATGACATTGTGGTCTGGCCGGTATTCAACGTCAGCATTCTATATAGAATTCCAAGACGATCGATCCCTTGATAGATCTCGCACCGGATACGTCTTTTCATGAAGGTCGTCAGGACCTCTGGATCCTCGATCTCGCTTCGAAGGTCCAACAGGGTGTATGTGCGCTGGAGGCCATCCAAGAGTGAAAAATGAGTTTTCTCTTCATGGAAGGCTTTCATTGGATTGCTTGCGAAGTCACCTCCATCTTTTGTATACGCCAAGACGATCGGTGGGATAACGCA
>NZ_JBFTOJ010000165.1:0-16301 GCF_056397905.1 Stenotrophomonas sp. 05L414_2 | reverse complement strand
TCCGAGCCGCGCGTGCCGGGCGTATCGTCGATGGCCAGGTTCCTGCGCGACAACGGCTGAAGGTCGCCTTCCATTGGGTGGGTGCCGACCGTTGGTTGGCACACCGGCCCGCGGTCAGCGCTCCTTGTCGCCGTCGCTTTCCGCGTCCGCTTCGAACAGGTGCATCAGGTCGTTGCGGGCATCGCGCGAGGTCTGGATCACGGCGGCCTCGTCGTCGTAGACCAGGTACTGGTCGCGCAGCAGCTTCTCGTCGTGTTCGCGGAACTGCTGCACATGGCGCTCGGCCACGTTCGGTGCCACGCCCAGCGCGGTCAGCACGCGCCCGCTCATTTCCAGGCTGGTACCGAACACTTCGCGGAACGGTTCGGCCGACATGTCCATCAACCGCCAGGCATGCTGGCGGTTGCGCGCACGCGCCAGCACCGTCGCATCCGGGTACAGGCGGCGCACCATGCGCACCGCACGCAGGTTGGTTTCCGGGTCGTCCACGGTGATCACGAACACGTCGATGTGCTCGCCACCGGCGGCGCGCAGCATCTCCGGCCGGGTCGGATCGCCGTAGTACAGCTGGTTGCCGAAGCGGCGCAGGTCGGCCACCGTGTCCGGGTTCGCCTCCAGTGCCACGAACGGCACCTTCTGCGCGGTGAGCAGGCGCGCGATCACCTGGCCGAAGCGGCCCATGCCGGCAATCAGCACCTTCGGGCGATTGTCCGGCGCCACCTTGTCGGCCTCCGCCGCCTGGCGGGGCGCGACCTTCTCCTCGCCGAGCAGGCGCATCAGGGCGATCATCAGCAACGGGGTGATCGCCATCGACAGGCCGACGATCGCCACCAGCCGGTCATGGTTGGCATTGCCCAGCAGATGCGCACGCTGGGCTTCGTTGAACACCACGAAGGCGAATTCGCCGCCCAGCCACAACACGCTGCCCAGCAGCAACGACTGCCGCGAGCTGAGTCTGGCGATGCGGCCGATGGCGTACAGCAGGCTGAACTTCACCACCAGCAGGATCGCCACGCCCGCAGCGATCATCCACGGTTCGGCGGCGATGCGGTCCAGGTCGATGCCCATGCCCACGGCAATGAAGAACAGGCCCAACAGCAGGCCCTTGAACGGCTCGATCTGCGATTCCAGCTCATGCCGGAATTCCGAATCGGACAGCAGCACGCCGGCCAGGAATGCCCCCAGGCTGGGGCTCAGGCCGGCTTCCTGCATGAACCAGGCGGTGCCCAGCACCACCAGCAGTGCGGTGGCGGTGAACACCTCCGGGCTGCGGGTGCGGGCGATGATGCCGAACACCCGGCGCAGCACCGGCCGCCCGCACAGGATCACCACCGCCAGCGCGCCCAGCGCGACGGCCGCATCTTCCCAGCGCAGCGTCTCGTTCTTGACCCCGCCCAGCAGCGGAATCGCGGCCAGCAGCGGAATGGCGATCAGGTCCTGGAACAGCAGGATGGCAAACCCCAGCCGGCCATGGTCGCTGTTGATCGCCTTGTGTTCGGACAGCAGCTGCAGGCCGACCGCAGTCGACGACAGCGCCAGCGCCACGCCCACTACCAGCGCGCTCTTCCACTGGAAGTGATCGAGCAGCAGCAGGCCGCCCAGCACCAGCCCGGACAGCGCCACTTGCGCGGCGCCCGCACCGAACACCGAGCGSCGCATCACCTTCAGCCGGGCCGGGGACAGCTCCAGCCCGATCACGAACAGCAGCATGACCACGCCGATCTCGGCCGCGCCGAGGATGCGGTCGGCGTCCTGCACGAAGCCCAGACCGTCCGGACCCAGCACCACGCCGGCCGCCAGGTAGCCCAGCACSGCGCCSARGCCGARCTTCTTGAACACCGGYACCGCKATCACCGCGGCCAGCAGCAGCACCAGTGCCAGTTCCAGACCACCGCTATGCATGGGAATACCTGGTCATCGGGAGGCCGGCTGTGCGTCCGTTCGGCGGGGAGGGGAAGCGCGGCGGATGCCACCTGGGCATTATGCGCGCGCCGCTGTGTACGCACGAGAACGGCAGCGGGCCCATTGTCCGGTCAGCGTGGCGGGTTGACCTGCACCGACCGCAGGTCCAGACTGCCCGCCGCTGCCGGCGTGTCCGGCAGTACACCCCTCCGGAGTCCCCAACCCATGTCCAGCGACAGTAGAAGTCGACCTCGGTCGACGCCAGCGATGGCCACCGCCTGACACCGGGACGGTTTGCCTGCGTTGGCGTTGCGCGAGGTCGCACCCCATGAAGGCGAATCACCATGAACCAGAAGCAATTGCTGCGTCCGGTGGCCGATGCCGCAGCATTGTCGGCACCGCTGGCGAACTACAACACCGCCGACGCGGTGGAATTCCTCAACACGCTCGAACTGCAGCGCGCCGCCGAGACGCTGGCCGCGCTGTCGCTGCCGCGCGCAGTGAAGATGCTCGAGGCGCCGGAGCTGCACCGCAGTGGCGAACTGGTTGCCGCACTGCCGCCGGCACGCGCCGCCGCGCTGCTGGGGTTGATGGCCGACGACCGTGCCACCGATATCGTCCACGAGCTGGATGAAGAAGAACGCGCGCGGCTGATTCCGCTGCTGGGCAACGAAGCCCGGCAGACCATCCAGAAGCTGCTGAGCTACCCGCCGAACACCGCCGGTGCGCTGATGACCACCGAGTTCGTCGCCGTGCCCGCCACCTGGACCGTGGCCCAGACCCTGCAGCACATCCGCCAGGTCGAACGCACGCGCGAGACCGTGTATGCGATCTACGTACTCGACCCGGCCAACCAGCAGCTGCAGCAGGTGGTGACCATGCGCCGGCTGATCACCGGGCTGCCGGAGGAATCGATCCTGGATGTGGCCCAGGTCAATCCGCCGGTGATGGTGGATGCGCAGATGGACCAGGAAGACGTGGCGCGGCTGATCCGCCGCCACGATCTGCTGGCCATTCCGGTGGTGGACGCGCAGCAGCACATGCTCGGCATCGTCACCGTCGATGACATCCTCGATGCGCTGATCGAAGAGTCCACCGAAGACGCACACAAGTTCGGCGGCATGGAAGCGCTGGACAAGCCGTACATGCAGATCGGCTTCTTCGAGATGCTGCGCAAGCGCGCCGGCTGGCTGAGCGTGCTGTTCGTTGGCGAGATGTTGACCGCCAGCGCGATGCAGCACTACGAGGACGAACTGGCGCGCGCGGTGGTGCTGACCCTGTTCATTCCGTTGATCATGAGCTCGGGTGGCAACTCCGGTTCGCAGGCGACCTCGCTGCTGATCCGCAGCCTGGCGCTGCGCGAACTGCGCCTGCGCGACTGGTGGAAGGTGGCCTTGCGCGAAGTGCCCACCGGCATGGTGCTCGGCGCCATCCTCGGCTGCCTGGCCATCGTACGCATCGTGATCTGGCAGCTCGGTGGCTTCCATGACTACGGCGAACACTGGATCCTACTGGCGATCACCATCGGTGCCGCGCTGGTGGGCATCGTCACGTTCGGCTCGCTGTCCGGGTCGATGCTGCCCTTCATCCTCAAGCGGCTGGGCTTCGACCCGGCCAGTGCCTCGGCCCCATTCGTGGCCACCCTGGTGGATGTGACCGGCCTGGTCATCTACTTCAGCATCGCCGCGATGATCCTGCACGGGACGCTGCTGTAACGGCGGCGTCATCCACGCATGGCGTGGATCCACTGGTCCTGGCCTGCGTAGTAGATCCACGCCCTGCGTGGATGCGATGCCAGGTTCCTGCGCACGATCATGCCGCCGCAGCGCCGGTCCGTGTAACGTAGGCACATGAGTACTTACCACCTGCAGTCCGTGTTCCGTCCGCAGTCGGTCGCGGTGATCGGCGGCAGCCCGCGTGAGCGCTCGGCGGGCCGCGCAGTCATGCGCAACCTGCGCGGCACCGGCTTCCCCGGCAAAGTGGCATGGATCAACCCGCGCCATGCCGAGATCGATGGCATCCGCACGGTGAAGCGGCTGAAGGACCTGGACTGGGTGCCGGAACTGGTGGTGATCACCGCACCGGCCGCCATCGTGCCGCAGGTGGTACGCACCGCTGCCGAACGTGGCGTGCAGGCCGCGATCATCCTCACCGCGCACCTGGGAGAAGGCCCGGGCTCGCCATGGGCACAGGTGGAGGCCGCCGCGCGCGCGCATGGCCTGCGCATCCTCGGCCCGCACTGCCTAGGCGTGATCGCGCCACATGCACGGCTCAATGCCAGCATCGCCGCGCATTTCCCACAGGCTGGCGACCTCGCGCTGATTTCCGAATCCTCGGCGATTGCCGCCGCCCTGGTGGAATGGGGCGTGGCGCGCTCGGTAGGGTTCTCCGCCGTGGTTTCGCTGGGCGACACCATGGACGTGGACTTCGGCGATCTGCTGGATTACTTCGCCACCGACTACCGTACCCGCGCCATCCTGCTCTATGTCGAGCAGATCAAGGACGCGCGCAAGTTCATGTCGGCCGCGCGCGCCGCTGCGCGTGCCAAACCCGTGGTGGTGGTGAAGTCCGGGCGCGCCGAACGGGTACAGCCGGGCAGCGCCGATACCCACGTGCAGGCACTGGCGCGCGCCGATGATGTGTACGGCGCGGCATTCAACCGTGCCGGCCTGCTGCGGGTGAGCGCGCTGGACGAACTGTTCACCGCGGCCGAGTCGCTGGGCCGGCTTGGCACCTTCCCCGGTCGTCGCCTGGCCATCCTCAGCAACGGCGGTGGCGTCGGCCACCTGGCGGTGGACCAGCTGATCGCCCTGCAGGGCACGCTGGCGCAACTGTCCGACAGCACCGTGCAGAAGCTGGATGCGGTACTGCCGCAGGGCTGGACGCGCAGCAACCCGGTCGACATCGTGGTCGACGCCGATGGTGATCGCTATGCCACTGCCATCGAAGCGTTGCTGGCCGACAGCGAGAACGATGCGGTGCTGGTGGTCAACGTGCCTACCGCGTTCACCTCGTCGGCCGATGCGGCGCAGGCGCTGACCCGTACGCTCGGCCTGCGCCCGCGCCACCACCGCGACAAGCCGGTATTCGCGGTGTGGCTGGGCAACGACGACCAGGCCACTGCCACCCTCAATGCCGCACGCGTGCCGACCTATCCCACCGAAGCGGAGGCCGTGCGCGGCTTCCAGCATCTGGTGCGTTACCGGGAGGCACAGAGTGCGTTGATGGAAACGCCGCCGAGCCTGCCGCAGGATTTCAGCGTGGATACCGCGCGTGCGCGCGCGCTGGTCGAAGCCGCGCTGGCCAATGGCCAGGGCTGGCTGGACCCGTTGGCCACCCATGAACTGCTGAAGGCCTACGGCATCCCCTCTGCACCGGTGATGCACGCGCGCGATGCGCACGAGGCGATGGACCTGGCGCAACCCTTGCTGGAGCGTGGCGCGACCGTCGCGCTGAAGATCCTGTCGCCCGATATTCCGCACAAATCCGAAGTGGATGGCGTGCGCCTGAATCTGGCGACCCTGCCGGCGGTGCAGAGCGCGGCGAAGGCCATCCTTGCTCGTGCACGCCAGCTACGGCCGGACGCGCGCATCGACGGCCTGCTGGTGCAACCGACCATCGTCCGCCCGAAGGCGCGCGAGATCATCGTCGGCATCGCCGACGACGCCACGTTTGGACCGGTGATCGTGGTCGGGCGCGGTGGCACGGCGGTGGAAGTGATCAACGACAAGGCGCTGGCGCTGCCGCCGCTGGACCTGCGCCTGGCCCACGAGCTGATCGGCCAGACCCGGGCCTCGCGCATCCTCAAGGCCTATGGCGATGTGCCCGCCGCCGATGAGCGTGCACTGGCACTGGCGCTGGTCAAACTGGCGCAGCTGGCGGCGGACATTCCCGAAGTGCGCACGCTGGACATCAATCCCCTGCTGGTGGACAGCAAGGGCATCCTCGCACTGGACGCGCGCGTTGCGGTTGCGCCGTCGCGCATCCTGCACAAGGGCCGTGGCCATCCACGCTTCGCCGTGTTCCCGTATCCGAAGGAATGGGAGCGCACCATCGAGCTGTCCGATGGCGGTCGCGCGTTCGTGCGCCCGGTGCGGCCGGAAGATGACGCGCTGTTCCGTGCGTTCTTCGCGCGTGTCAGCGACGAGGATCTGCGTCTGCGTTTCTTCCAGTCGGTGAAGCATTTCAGCCACGAGTTCATCGCCCGCCTGACCCAGCTGGACTACGCCCGCTCGATCGCATTGGTGGCGCTCGAACCGCGCAGCGGCGAAATGCTCGGCGCGGTGCGACTGCATGCCGATGCGGATTACCACCGTGGCGAGTACGGCATCCTGATCCGTTCGGATCTGAAGGGACACGGCATCGGCTGGCGCCTGATGGCGATCATGATCGAGTACGCCAAGTGGCTGGGCCTGGATGTGGTGGAAGGCCAGGTGCTGCGCGAGAACAGCACCATGCTGGCGATGTGCCAGAGCCTGGGCTTCAAGACCCGGCTGGACCCGGACGACCCGACGGTGATGATGGTGACGTTGCCGGTGCAGCAGGTGGAAGTGCCCGACGTCCCGCCGGTGGCGTGACCGTGACGGTAGCGCCGGGCCATGCCCGGCGGAACATCGGATTCAACGCAGCGGCTCGACCACCACCGCCGTGCCATAGCACAGCACTTCGGTCAGGCCGGTCATCACATCGGTGGCGTCGTAGCGCATGCCGATGACCGCGTTGGCACCCAGCTGCCGCGCATGCTTGACCATGTCGCGATAGGTTTCCTCGCGCGCCTGCTCGCACAGCTCGGTGTAGATGGTGATGTTGCCGCCGAAGATCGTCTGGATGCCGCCCAGGAAATTGCCCACGATCGAGCGCGAGCGCACGGTGATGCCGCGTACCACGCCCAGGTTGCGCGCGATGCGGTAGCCGGGCAGCTCGAAGGCGGTGGTCACCATCGAATCCTCGAAGCGCGCTGCTGACGTGGTCGGGGTACCGCTGTTGTAGGGGTCGGCCATGGGTGTCTGGTCGTGTTGTGGGTTTGAAGACGCCACAATACCCGCATGACCGACCGCATTCCCCTGCTGCTGCTCCCCGGCTTGCTCAACGACGCCGAACTCTGGCGCGCGCAGCTGGCCGACCTGGCCGATATCGCCGACTGCACCGTGGGCGACCAGACCCACGGCGAGACCCTGCAGGCCGTTGCCGAGGAGGTACTGGCGCAGGCGCCGGAGCGGTTTGCGCTGGCCGGTTTCTCACTGGGCGGCTTCGTCGCCCAGCAGATCCTGCGCACCGCGCCGGAGCGTGTGCTGCAGCTGGCCCTGATCGACACCTCGATCCATGCCGACTCCCCGGAACGTGCCGAACAGCGCCGCAGCCAGCGCGCCAGCGTGCGCCTGCCCGGTAAATTCCACGGCTTTGGTGACGCGCTGATGCGCAGCTATATCGACGCCTCGCGGCTGGACGACTACGTGCTGGTGCAGCGCGTGCGTGACATGACCGCACGGCTGGGTGCGGAGGTGTTCCTGCGCCAGAGCGCGCTGGAGCGCAGTGATGGCCACGATGTGCTGGCCGGCTACCGCGATCCGCTGCTGATCGTCTGTGGTGCGAACGACCGCATCACGCCGTTGGCGGTGAGCGAGGAGATGCACGCGCTGGTGCCGCATTCGCAGCTGGTGGTGGTGCCCGATTGCGGGCACCTGGCACCGATGGAGAAGCCGGACGAGGTGAGTGCGGCAATGGGCGCGTCGGCATTATTGTTGATCTGGATTTACGGCCGAGCGTAATCCTGCTGCAGCGCCCATGCCAGCGCGATCTGCGCCGGGCTGGCCTGATGACGGCCGGCGATGGCCTGGATCACTGGGTCCTTGATCACCTCGCCGTAGGCCAGGCTCATGTAGGCAGTGACGCGGATCCCGTTGTCCTGCAGGAACTTCACCAGCAGGCGGTTCTGCAGGTAAGGGTGGATCTCGATCTGGTTGGTGGCGATGGCATCGGCGCCGAGGATCTCGATCGCCTTGCGGGTCTGGGCGATGGTGAAGTTGGAGATACCGATCTCCCGGGTCAGCCCCTGTGCCTTGGCGGCGGCCAGGGCAGGCAGGTATTCCTCCATCGGCGTATCGACCTTGTCGTTCGGTGACGGCCAGTGGATCAACGCCAGGTCGACATGGTCGGTGCGCAGCTTTTCCAGGCTGGTGCGCAGGCTGGCCAGCAGCGCATCGCGCTTGAACTCGGTGATCCACACCTTGGTGGTCAGGTAGATCTCGTCACGCGGTACGCCGGACTCGGCGATGGCCTGGCCGACCTCGGCTTCGTTGCCGTAGATCTGCGCGGTGTCGATGGCGCGGTAGCCGACGTCCAGCGCGTTGCGCACCGAGTCGATCACGGTCTGGTCTTTCAGGCGGAAGGTGCCGAGGCCGAAAGCGGGGACAGTCATGGAGAACTCCAAAGCGGGGGAAGGAGGTGATCGCAAAGGGTAGGGCAGGGGCCGTGTGCATGCCGGCAACGGTGCATTGCATGCATCAGTGCGCGCTCACCGCGATCCCCTCGGCGCGATCGTCGATGCCGTCGCGACGGTCCAGGCGGCCGCTGAGCGCCGTCAGTGCGAACGCACCGACCACCACCAGCGCACCCAGCCACGGCGTATGCATCAGGCCGATGTGCTCGACCACCAGGCCGCCCAGCGACGCACCCAGCGCGATGCCGATGTTGAAGGCGGCGATGTTCAGGCCCGAAGCCACATCGGTCGCCTGCGGTGCGTAGCGCTGTGCCTGCTTGACCACGTACACCTGCAGGCCGGGCACGTTGCCGAACGCCACCGCGCCCAGTGCCAGCACGGTCAGCAGCATCAGCCAGGTGTTGTGGGCGGTGAAGGTCATGACCAGCAGCACGATGGCCAGCAGCGCGAAGATGCGCTTCAGCGCGGGAATCGGGCCCATGCGGTCGGCCATGCGGCCGCCCCACAGGTTGCCGATCGCCACCGACACGCCATACACCAGCAGCACCAGGCTGACCGCGTTGGCCGAGAAGCCGGTGACGTCCTGCAGGATCGGCGCCAGGTAGGTGAAGGACAGGAAGGTGCCGCCGTAGCCAAGCGCGGTGATGGCATACACCATCAGCAGGCGCGGCTGCGCCAGCACGCCCAGCTGCTGGCGGAAGGTGGCCGGCGCGCTCTGTGCCAGGCCGCGCGGCACGAACAGCAGGCTGCCCAGCAGCGCGATCACGCCCAGGCCGGCCACGGCCAGGAACGTGGCGCGCCAGCCCAGGTGCTGACCGATGAAGGTGCCCAGCGGCACGCCGGTCACCAGCGCCACGGTCAGGCCGGTGAACATGATGGCGATCGCGCTGGCGGCCTTCTCTTTCGGCACCACGGCGGTGGCGATGATCGAGCCGATGGAGAAGAACACGCCGTGGGCCAGGCCGGTGAGGATGCGGGCGACGATCAGCGAGGTGTAGCCCGGTGCCATCCATGCGATGACGTTGCCGAGGGTGAACAGCACCATCAGCGCCACCAGCAGGGTCTTGCGCGGCACGCGGCCGGTGAGCGCGGTCAACACCGGCGCGCCGACGGCCACGCCCAGGGCATACAGGGAGACCAGCAGGCCGGCCGAGGGCAGGSTGACCTGCAGGTCGGCGGCGATGGTCGGGATCAGGCCGACGATGACGAATTCRGTSGTGCCGATGGCAAAGGCACCGAGGGTCAGCGCCAGCAGGGCGAGCGGAATGCCACGGATCATGACAGTGTCCAGAGGGAAGGAAGGCGCGCAGTGTGCGCGGCCGACCTTTGCCGAAAAACCGGTCTTCACGCCAATCACTCTTGCCGCGTGGTCAATAATGGCGCCATGAAAACCACCCTCGACGAAATGCAGGCCTTCCTGGCGGTGATCGACAGCGGTTCGATCAGCGCGGCTGCCGAGCAGCTGGGGCAGACACCTTCGGGCGTGAGCCGCGCGCTGGGCCGTCTGGAGGACAAGCTGGGCACGACCCTGCTGACCCGCACCACCCGCCGCCTGCACCTGACCGCCGAGGGCGAGGCCTACCTGCGCCATGCGCGGGCGATCATCGATGCGGTGGAATCGGCCGAGGAACAGATGGCGGCGCGGCGCGAGCGTCCGGCTGGCCGGCTGCGGGTGGATGCAGCGATGCCGTTCGTGCTGCACGTGATCGCGCCGCTGGTCGCTGGTTACCGCGCGCGCTATCCGGACGTGCAGCTGGAGTTGAACAGTTCCGAGCGCTACATCGACCTGCTGGAACGGCGCACCGATCTGGCGATCCGTATCGGCCCGCTGGCCGATTCCACCCTGCATGCGCGGCCGCTGGGGCGCTGCCGGCTGCAGGTGCTGGCCAGCCCGGCCTATCTGGCCACGCACGGCGAGCCGGCCAGCGTGGTGGCATTGGGTCAGCACACGCTGCTGGGGTTCAACGAGCCGGAGTCATTGAACCGTTGGCCGCTGYCGGGCGATGCCGAGGGGCAGCTGCTGGTGCGCCCGGACATCGCGGTGTCCAGCGGCGAGACCCTGCGCACGCTGGCGGTGGAGGGCGTGGGCATCACCTGCCTGTCCGACTTCGTGACCGAACGCGACCGCGCGGCCGGCACCCTGGTGCCGGTGCTGGCCGCGCAGACGCTGGATGTGTACCAGCCGATCCATGCGGTGTACTACCGCAACACGGCCGTATCGGCACGGATCAGCTCGTTCCTGGATTACCTGGGCGAGGCGATGGCCGCCTCGGATTACCTGCGCTGATGGAGTGTCCGGGTTGCCGGCCAGCGGCCGGCATTACCGGGAATCGCACGCATGGTAGTGCCGGCCGCTGGCCGGCAACCCCCACACTGCCCGGTGGATCCGTCAGGCCGCGCGCGCCAGCGCACCCTTGCTCGCCGTCGCGGTTCCCAGATCAAACACATCCACCGCTTCGATCAGGCGATCCGCCTGCTGTTCCAGGCTGCGTGCCGCGGCGCTCGCTTCTTCCACCAGCGCGGCATTCTGCTGGGTGGTGCCATCCATCTGGATGATGGTCTGGCTGACCTGCTCGATGCCGGCCGACTGCTCCTGCGACGCAGCGGAGATCTCGGCCATGATGTCGGTCACGCGCTGCACCGACGCGACGATCTCGGCCATGGTGTCGCCGGCCTGGCGCACACGCTGCGCACCGTGGCCAACCTGTTCCACCGACGCCTCGATCAGCGATTTGATTTCCTTGGCCGCCGCCGCCGACCGCTGTGCCAGCGTACGCACTTCACTGGCGACCACCGCGAATCCACGGCCCTGCTCGCCGGCACGCGCCGCTTCCACCGCTGCATTCAGCGCCAGGATGTTGGTCTGGAACGCGATGCCGTCGATGACGCTGATGATGTCGGCGATCTGCCGCGACGAGCCTTCGATCGCATCCATCGTCGCCACGACCTGGCCGACCACTTCACCGCCGTGCGAGGCCACGCTGTGCGCACCGATCGCCAGCTGGTTGGCCTGCCGCGCATGCTCGGCGTTCTGGCGCACGGTGGAGGTCAGTTCCTCCATCGACGCGGCGGTTTCTTCCAGGTTCGCCGCCTGCTGTTCGGTGCGGCGCGACAGGTCGTTGTTGCCGGCGGAAATTTCCGCAGCGGCGGTGTGGATGCTGCCGGAGGCGTGCTTGATGTCGCTGACGATCGTCGCCAGCTGTGCGGCGGTGGCGTTGGCATCCCCCGCAATGCGGGCGAACACGCCCTGGAAGTCGCCGTCCATACGCGCACCCAGTCGACCATCGGCAATGGCACGCAGCATGGCCGAGACCTCGCCCAGGTTCTGTTCGGTGGTCTGCATCAATCGGTTCAGGCCATCGACCATCGCGCGGAAATCATGCTCGAAGCGCGCACTGTCGCCGCGTTGGCTGAAATCGCCTGCTGCCGCAGCTTCGGCCAGGCGGCGGATTTCGCCGTTGATCGCGCCCAGGTTGGATTTCACCGCATCCAGCGCCTGGGTGATCACGGCCTTCTCGCCGGGCAGGCGTTCCATGTCCAGGCTGAGATCGCCCACTGCATAGCGGCCCATGATCGTGATCGCGCGCATCTTCACCTGGATGTGCGCATCGACCAGGGTGTTGGTGTCGGCCACCATCGTGCCGTAGGCGCCGGGGAAGGCGCTGCTGTCCATGCGGTGGCTGATCGTGCCGGCGTCGTGTGCCCTTGCCATCGCGGTCTGCGCATCAAGCACGCCACGCAGGGTGCTCTGCACGGCCTGCATCGCCTGTGCCAGGCGACCGATCTCGTCGCGGCTGCGCACCTGCACCACGTGGTCGAGGTCACCGGCGGCAACCGCACGCGCGGCCGCTTCCACCGCCAGCACCGGCTGCACCACGGCGCGCCGCAGCCACCAGCCAAGGGCGATCAGCAGCAGCACGGCGGCGCCGATGGTCAGCGCGGCGCACACCACCAGCACCTGTCGGGAATCCTGCGAACGCGCGGTCACTGCAGCCTCGGCTACCTCGGTGGCACGCATGCTCAGGGCATCCAGCGCACTGGCCACCGGACGGTCCTTGCCGCGCACCAGGGAATCGCCGACCGCCGGGTCGTAGCTGGCGTCAGCGAAGGCCTGCAGTGCGGCGTGGTAGTCCTGCTGCAACTGTGCGTGCAGGCCGGAAAACGCCTGCGCCAGTTCGCGCGTGCGCGCATCGGGGCTGGCGGCCAGGCCCGTGGCCAGTTCGGCAACGACGCGGCCTTCGTTGTCGAAGGCCTGCAGGTGATGCTGGCGCAGCGCGTCATCGTGGCCGCGCAGCAGCACGTTCTTCCACTCCTGTACCTGCCCGCGGAATTCGCGTTGCAGGCGCTCGGCGTCACGGCTGTGGGCAACCTCCGGCGGTACGTCGGTGGACAGCTTCAACCAGGCCGACGCCAGGCCCGCCAGGGCGCATACCAGGACAACAGCCAGACCAACAGAAACGGCACCGAGCAGCTTCGACTGCAGCCGCGGCGCATGGGAAGAGGCTTTCATGGGACGAGATCTCGGAAGGGGTGCGATGCGGTATCGACCGTCCTTTAGCGCTCTGAAGTGCGATGCGTGTCACATTCCCGTTCTGTTTAGTGATGTGAAGAATGTGTTTCATTGGACAAATGTGTCCATATGGAACGAAAGAAGACCCTCGACAGGTGGTTTAAATGTAACTATTGTTGTTACATGAAATCCGCGAATCCGCTTTCCGACGCCCTGCACGTGATGGCCCATCTGGTCGGCCAGCACGGGCCGCGAACCTCCGAACAGCTGGCGACCTGCCTGCCGACCCATCCGGTGGTGATCCGCCGCCTGCTGGCGCAGATGCACAAGGCCGGCCTGGTACGCAGCACGCGCGGCCACGGTGGCGGCAGCCAGCTCGCCCGCGATGCGGCGACGATCACCCTGTACGACGTCTACCAGGCCATCGGCGCGCCGCCGATGGTCCAGGTCGGTACCCGCGAAGGCAGGGGCGGCTGCCCGATCCAGCAGCTGGTCAACCAGGCCCTGCTGGAGAGTGCCCGCGAAGCGCAGCGCCTGCTCGAGCAGCGGCTGCAGGCAACCACCCTCGACCAGCTTGGCGCCGACTTCGCCCGCCATCTTGCCCATCACCGTTCCCTGGAAGGTCACCATGAATCCTGATGTCCTCATCGTCGGCGGCAGCTACGCCG
Organism: Stenotrophomonas sp. 05L414_2; assembly: GCF_056397905.1. NCBI lineage: Bacteria > Pseudomonadati > Pseudomonadota > Gammaproteobacteria > Lysobacterales > Lysobacteraceae > Stenotrophomonas > Stenotrophomonas sp. 05L414_2. Next base: position 2,782 of record NZ_JBFTOJ010000165.1, on the reverse strand, counting down.
GCATCGCCGCCGCACTGATCCTGGCGCGTGCGCGCCGGCCGGTCACCATCATCGATGCGGGTTCGCCGCGAAACCGTTTCGCCAGCCATTCGCACGGCGTGCTGGGCCTGGACGGCATCAGTGGCGCCGAGTTGTTGAAGAACGCGCGCCAGCAACTGCTGGACTACCCGACCGTGCGTTGGCTGAATGCCGAAGCGGTGCAGGCCACGCTCCGCACCGAAGGTGTGGAGGTGCGTACGGCCGACGGCCAGGTACTGACCGCGCGCAAGCTGCTGCTGGCCACCGGTATCGCCGACCAGCTGCCCGATCTGCCCGGCCTGGCCGAGCGCTGGGGCAGCACCGTGCTGCACTGCCCGTACTGCCATGGTTATGAAGTGGGTGGCGGTTCGATCGGCCTGCTCGGCGGCCATCCGATGTCGGCCGGCAAGGCGCCGCTGTTCGCCGACTGGGGCAACGTCACCTTCTTCAGCCAGGGCCTGCCGATCAGCGACGAGGAGCTGGCCGCCATGCAGCAACGCGGCGTGCAGGTGGAAACCACGCCGGTGGTAGGTGTGCACGGCGAGCAGCCGACGTGGCTGGAAGTGGAACTTGCTGACGGTCGCCGTGTCGCCCAGCGTGCGCTGTTCGTGCCGGCCATGCAGCAGATGGCCACGCCGCTGGTGCAGCAGCTGGGTTGCGCGCTGGTGGAGAGTCCGCTGGGCGTGCTGGCCGAGGTGGACATGATGAAACAGACCTCGGTGCCGAACGTGTACGCCGCCGGTGATGCGACCACGGTCGGCAACATCACCCTGGCCATGGCAGAAGGCGTGCGCGCGGGCATCGGCATGCACCATGCGCTGGTGGCCGAGGACAGCCTGCCGCGCTGAGGCAATGCATCCACGCATGGCGCGGATCCGTTGAAGGGTGCCGACGTTGGCCGGCACCCTCCGCCTTCAACCTTCCACGCTGGCCGCATCCAGCTGTGCCACGTCATGCACGCTCAACGCCACGTTCGCCGCCGCCAGCAGGTCGTGCAGCTGCTCCACGCTGGTGGCACTGACGATCGGTGCGGTGATCGACGGCCGTGCGATCTGCCATGCCAGCGCGATCTGCGCGGCAGTGGCGTTGTGCTTGCTGGCCACGTCATCCAGTGCCTGCAGAATGCGCAGGCCGCGCGGGTTCAGGTAGCGCTTGACCACGGTGGCGCCGCGCGCGGAACTCTTGCCGGCGTCGTCCGGCGTGCGGTACTTGCCACTGAGGAAGCCGCTGGCCAGTGCGTAGTAGTTGATCACGCCGATCTGCTCGCGCTGCACCAGCGGTTCCAGCTCCTTCTCGTAGCCGGCGCGGTCGTACAGGTTGTACTCCGGCTGCAGGGTTTCATAGCGCGGCAGCCCGTAGTCGGTGGAGACCTTCAAGGCATCGGCAAGACGCGTGGCGCTGTAGTTGGACGCGCCGATCGCGCGCACCTTGCCCGCCTCGATCAGGCGACCGAACGCGGCCAGGGTCGCTTCCAGCGGCGTGGATTCATCGTCCTCGTGAGCCTGGTACAGATCGATCACCTCGGTCTGCAGGCGACGCAGCGAATCCTCCACCGCCGCATTGATGTTGTCCGGGGTGAGGCCGGGGCGCTCGGCCCATTTGGCCACCTTGGTCGCCAGCACCACCTTGTCGCGCTTGCCGCTGCGCGCGAACCACTTGCCCAGCAGCGTCTCCGACTCGCCACCCTGGTTGCCCGGCACCCACGCCGAGTACACGTCGGCGGTGTCGACCAGGTTGAAGCCGGCATCGACGAAGGCATCCAGCAGGGCGAAGCTGGCCTTCTCATCAGCGCTCCAGCCGAACACGTTGCCACCGAAGGCGAGCGGAGCTACATGCAGGCCTGAACGGCCCAGTTCGCGGTTTGCCGTCATGGGCACGGACTCCTTGGGGGAAGTCCTTCAGGATAGAACGCGATGTATGACCGCGCTGCGGCGCTGACCACAAAACTGTGTTCCGCACCGCGCACGCGGCTAACGTTTTGTGAACACCTGTGGCGCGGCGGCTGCTAGTCTCGCCGCATCTTCCGCTGGAGTCGCCCCGATGATTGCTGCCTCATCCCTGCGTGGTTGCCGCCTGCTGCTTGCTTCGGCCCTGCTGGTTGCCGTTCCCGCATTCGCCGCGCCGGCCACGGTCGCACCGGCAAAGATCCAGGTGTCGCCCGCGATCGATGCCGCGGTGAAGGCCTCGACCCGCGACCCCGCCAACGTCAAGCGCGACGGTTTCCGTCATCCTGCCCAGACCTTGGGCTTCTTTGGCGTCGCGCCGGAAAAGACCGTCATCGAGATCACCCCGGGCAATGGCTGGTACTCGGAGATCCTGGCGCCGCTGCTGCGCGACAAGGGTCATTACATCGCTGCGGTGGTCGATCCGCAGGCCGTGGCTGAAGGTCGCGGCCGCGACTACCAGCAGCGCAGCCGCGACAGCCTGGAAAAGAAGTACGCCGCCGCACCGGCACAGTTCGACAAAACCGCAGTGGTTGCCTACGACCCGGCCAAGCCGGTGTTCGGTGCAGCCAACTCGGCCGATGTGGTGCTGACCTTCCGCAACGTGCACAACTGGCGCAAGGCCGGCCAGGCGCAGGGCATGTTCCAGGGCTTCTTCAACGTGCTCAAGCCGGGCGGCGTGCTCGGCGTGGTCGAGCACCGCGCCAAGGCCGACGTGGCCGACGCTGACGACACCGGTTATGTGGGCCAGCAGCAGGTGATCGCGATGGCCGAGGCCGCCGGTTTCAAGCTCGACGCGCGCACCGAGGTCAATGCCAACC
>NZ_JBFTOJ010000164.1:0-8902 GCF_056397905.1 Stenotrophomonas sp. 05L414_2 | reverse complement strand
CTTTATGGGGTTGACAGTGAAAGGTTTTTGCCAGTTGCTTTTTCGTTTTGGTCGGGTTAAGTTGCAGTCGCTGAGCTTGGCAAGGTCACCGTGGATCGTGGCCTGATGAAGCAAGATCGTTCCGATCCGCTGCATCGATGCACCTCGCTTCCCCCTTGCTTGTCAGCCGCCCAACAGGCGTATCCAACAACAAGTAGAGAGTCAAAGGGAGTTAGTGAGATGGCTGATCGCGAGAACGGTACCGTGAAGTGGTTCAATGATGCCAAGGGCTTCGGCTTCATCAGCCGGCAGAATGGCGAGGATGTGTTCGTGCACTTCCGTGCCATCGAGACCCAGGGCTTCAAGAGCCTCAAGGAAGGCCAGGCTGTGAGCTTTGAAGTGGTGCAGGGCCAGAAGGGCCTGCAGGCCGACAAGGTCCAGCCGGCGTAATACCTGCCGCTTGCCGGCATGAAAAAGGCCCGCGCAAGCGGGCCTTTTTTTGTTGCTCCGGTTCTGATCGGCCGGGGCCCGCTGCGGTTCAGCGCAGGATGACCTTGCCGTTGACCACGCGGACATAGGTGTTTTCGCGGATGCCGCCGAGGTCGCGCTGGTTGACCACGATGGTGCGGCCGTCATCCATGCGCACGCTGATGTCATACGTATCGCTGGTGACGTTCTTCTGGATCTGGTTGCCCGCCAATGCGCCACCCACGGCGCCAGCGGCGGCGGCGATGTTCTTGTTGCCGCGGCTGCCGCCGGTGTGGTCGGAGATCTCATGGCCGGCAACCGCGCCGACGATGCCGCCGAGGATCGCGCCGGTGGCGGAAGGCGCGGTACGGCCGGACTGCACGGCATTGATGCGGGTGACGATGCCGCAGTCGGCGCAACGGCCCTGGTTGTAACCGGAGTTGTTGCCGTAGCCGCCGTTGTTGTAGCCGTTGTTGTAACCACCACCGCCGTAGCCCGGCGAGGTGGCACAGCCGGCCAGGCCGACGGTTGCGATGACACTGGCGGCGATGAGCTGGATCTTCATGGGGCATCTCCTGGCCGTGAAGGCGGGTGCGTTGGGTGGTACTGCGTCATGCAGCAGGGTGAGCGAATCCTCCTCTTTCCAACGTGAACAAGGCGCCAACCACCTCGGCCTTCGCCCACTCGAAGATGAATCAGCGGAAGTCCTGATGACAGGCCCGGCAATCGTCCTGCAGTGCCTGGACCTGCTGCGCCAACGCGTTGCAGTCGATGGGCGGGCTGGCCAATGCCGCATTGAGATCGGCCCGGTACTGGCTGGCGTGCTGCTGGAACTGCCGGCTGTCCTTCAATCCGGGGAAGGCCTGGTCCAGATCGTTGGACAGCAGGCGCAGCACCTGCAAGCGCGGGACGCTGTCGGCCAGGCTGCAGCGGTTCTGCTGCTGAGCCTGCTGCAGCAGATCCGCCTGCCGCTGCATTACCTGCATCAGGCTGTCCGGGAACGGATCGCGGCGTGCCTGCAGTGCGCGGCCGACCATCACCGTGGCAATCAGGCCGATCAGCAGGCCCAGGCCGAGCACGAACAGATAGCGGTAGGCGGTGGACGGGCGGCGGGGTGGGCTGGCACTCATGGCGGGCGCTCCGGGCGTGCAACGGTGGGTTCGGCGTCGTCGTGCTGTAGTCAGGGGACCTGCACGTTAAAATAGCTGGATGAACGAACAGGTCAAACAACGCTTCGCCGGTATTGAACGGCTGTATGGCGTCGGCGCGCTCGAGCGCCTGCAGGGCAGCCGTGTTGCCGTGGTCGGCATGGGCGGCGTCGGCTCGTGGGTGGTGGAGGCGCTGGCGCGCTCGGCGGTGGGCCATCTGGCCCTGATCGATGCCGATGACATCTGCGTATCCAATACCAACCGCCAGCTGCCGGCGCTGGAAGGCAACTACGGCCGCAACAAGGCCGAGGCCATGGCCGAGCGCTGCCGGGCGATCAATCCGCAGATCGAGGTCGACGCCGTGCAGGCGTTCCTGACCCCGGCCAACATGGCCGAACTGCTGGACCGCGGTTTCGACCTGGTGATCGATGCCTGCGACAGCTTCCGGGTGAAGGTGGAAACCATCGCCTGGTGCCGCCGCCGCAAGCTGCCGTTGCTGACCGTCGGCGCGGCTGGCGGCCGTACCGATCCCACCCTGGTTCGCATCCGCGATGTCTCGCGCACCGAGCATGACGCGATGCTGGCGCTGATCCGCAAGAAGCTGCGCAGCGAATTCAACTTCCCGAAGAATGCCAAGCGCTATTTCGGCGTGCCGGCGGTGTATTCGCTGGAAAACGTGAAATATCCGCAGGCCGACGGCAGCGTCTGTGGCCTGCGGCCGAACCTGGGCGCGGATGCGGCCCTGAAGCTCGATTGCGGCGCCGGCCTGGGCGCGGCCACCCACATCACCGGCGCGTTTGCGTTCGCGGCCGTGGGCAAGGCGCTGGAGATGCTGCTGGAGCCGAAGAAGGTGAAGGCCGAAGTGCCCGAGGATCACGCCGACGCGTGATCGGTAGCGCCGGGCCAGGCCAGGCGAGCGCACAGCGCGACCAGCACAATGCCGCCGGGCATGGCCCGGCGCTACCGGTCAGGTGGGCAGGTTGAACAGCCGCCGTGCGTTGTCCGTGGTGGCCTGCGCCACTGCATCCAGTTCCATCCCGCGCAGTGCGGCGATGTGGCGGGCGATGACCGCCAGCCGCGCCGGCTCATTGCGCTGGCCACGGATACCCGCGTCGGGCTGGTCCGGCGCATCGGTCTCCAGCAGCAACTGCTCCAGTGGCATCGTGCGGACAAGCCGCTGCAAGCGCTGCGCTCGCTCGTAGGTCAACGGTCCGCCCAGGCCAAGCAGGAATCCCAGCTTGTGCAATTGTGCGGCCTGTTCCGGGCTGCCGGAAAAACTGTGCACCACCCCGCGCAGGCCACCGATGCGGCGGATCGCGGTGATCACCGCATCCACTGCACGGCGGGCATGCACGATCACCGGCAGGTCAAACTCGCGCGCCAGCGTCAGCTGGCCGAGGAAATAGTCCTGCTGGACCTCGGCATCCAGGCCCTCGACGAAGAAATCCAGCCCGCATTCGCCGATCGCGCAGGGCTGCTCCTGTTCGATCCATTCACGCAGCTGCGGCAGGTGTTCTGGCCGGTGCTGGTCCAGGAACATCGGGTGCAGGCCATAGGCGGGGTAGAGCCCCATCGCCTGCTGGCAGACCTCGCGCAGCTTTGGCCAGCTGGCCGCAGTGACCGCCGGAACCACCTGCCACTGCACGCCGGCAGCGCGTGCGCGCTCGATGACCGCCTCGCGGTCAACGTCGAATTCGCTGGCATCCAGGTGGCAGTGGCTGTCGACCAGCAGGTTCAACGCTGCTCCAGGGGCGGTGGCGTGGTCGCGCTGCGGCTCTTCCAGTTGGCCAGCAGCAGGGTGCCAAAGCCCAGCATCAGTTCGTCGACGAACGGAATCGGGTCGGGGATGAACAGGGTCAGCGCGAACAGGCCCGCGGTCAGCTTGAACAGGGTGGGGTAGCGCAGCTGGCGTGCCCATTGCAGGACCGGCAGCAGCATCGGGTTGGCCATGGCGGAGGTCCTCCTGGGGAATGTGCAAACGCTACCACGGGCCCAGCATTTCCAGATGCTGAATGGGTTACGGCGGTGAGCAGGAAATGTGGAGATTCCGTTCAGGCACCGCATGCTGCAATCTGGCCTGAGAACGTTGCGGACGGTCCGCAAGGAGCAGGTCATGAAAAGCACAACTACAACTGTCCTGGTCGCAGCGGGCGCGCTGCTGGTCGGTGGTATCGCCACCGCCGCCTTCATGAAGAGCGGCGACAAGTCGCCGGAGCAGCTGAGCGCCGGAAACCCGAGTGAATCGCGGCTTGTCGATGGCAATGCCACCGACGATGGCGCACGTGGCGACGCAGTGGACGCCAGTGCGCCGCGTGGCCTGGAATACGCCGATGTGCTGAAGGTCGATCCGATCACCGAGAAGCAGAAGGCCTATGCCACCGTGATCGGCACCGATCCGGTACGCGAGACGTCCACCACCCAGACCCCGCATGAGGTCTGCCAGGACGTGGTGGTGCAGGAACGCCTGCCCGAGCGTGATGGCAACGTCGGTGGCACCGTGGTCGGTGCCGTGGTCGGTGGCCTGCTGGGCAACCAGGTGGGTGGCGGCAATGGCAAGAAGGCCGCGACCGCTGCCGGTGCCGTGGCCGGTGGCTTCATCGGCAACCAGGTCGACAAGCGCCATGTGGGTGGCCGCGTGGTCAACCGCACCGAGCGCCAGTGCCACACCGAAACGGCGACCTCCGAGTCGAGCCGTGTCACCGGCTACAACGTGACCTACCGCAATGAAGACGGCACCACCGGCACCATGCGCATGGGCAGCAAGCCGGGCAACCGCATTGCCATGGGCACCAGTGACGTGGTCAAGGGCTACAACGTGACCTACCGCTACGACGGCGCAGAGAAGACCGTGCGTATGGACAACAAGCCGGCCAGCGATCGCCTGCCGGTAGTGGATGGGCAGCTGGTCACCCAGACGGCTGCAGCCGGCGACGCGACCGCGAACCGTCAGTAATTCTCCGGCAACATCGGTAACGAACAGGCCAGCCTCTGCTGGCCTGTTTTTTTATGGGTGGGGTTCATCCACGCGTGGTGTGGCTCTACCATGACGCCATGAGCATCTTTGACCTGCGCATCGAAACCGAACGCCTGATCCTGCGTCCGCCGCAGCGGCAGGACTACGCCCCCTATCTGGCGTTCTGCGCCGATGAGGAGGTGATGCGCACGCTGGGCGGTGTGCAGGCGCCCTCGGTGGCATGGCGCAGCTTCTGCAGCCTGGCCGGCGCATGGCAGCTGTTCGGCTTCTCGATGTTCAGCGTGATCGAGAAATCCAGCGGTGAATGGATCGGTCGCATGGGGCCGTGGCAGCCGCAGGACTGGCCCGGCACCGAGGTCGGCTGGAGCATCCGACGGGCCAGCTGGGGCAAGGGCTACGCACCGGAGGCGGCGATCGCAGCCATCGACTGGGCGTTCGATACGTTGGACTGGGATGAGGTGATCCACACCATCGCCGAAGACAACGAAAATTCGAAGGTGGTTGCACGCAAGCTCGGCAGTACGCTGCTGCGCATGGGGCAGTTGCCACCGCCCTATGAAGGCAAGCCGCTTGAAATCTGGGGGCAATCGCGCGGGCAGTGGCAACAGCGCGCACAGCTGAGCGCTGTCCGGTAGTGTCGGCCGCTGGCCGGCATTCGCACGAATCCAGCTGCATCGAGGTTGCCGGCCAGCGGCCGGCACAACCGAATCGCCATGCTGCACCCGCGCTTGGCAATCGCCAAGCTGCTTGCCAGACTGCGGACAGCCGGCTGCAGGCCGGGATCTCCCTGGAGCAGGCAATGGTGGAAGAACGCATTGCGTTGACGGTGCATGGCATGTCGGTCTCGGGCAATTGCCACAAGGTGCGCCTGCTGCTGGAACAGCTCGGCAGCCGCTACCGCTGGGTGGAGGTGGACAGCGCCCACGGCCAGACCCATACAGCGGAATTTCTTGCCCTCAACCCCAATGCCAAGGTGCCGTTGATCGTGCGCGACGACGGCCGCGTGCTGACCGAGTCCAATGCGATCCTGTTCTGGCTGGCCGAGGGGACGCCGTATCTTCCCGCCGACGGTTGGCAGCGTGCGCAGGCATTGAGCTGGATGTTCTTCGAGCAGTACACGCATGAACCCTGCGTGGCGGTGGCACGCTTCATCCGCGGCTGGACACCGGCCGACTCGCCACGCCGTGCTGAACTGCCGCGCCTGCATGAGCGCGCTGCCAGCGCGCTGGCGGTGATGGAGCAGCATCTGAGCCAGGCGCAGTGGTTCACCGGCGATGACTACGGTATCGCCGATATCGCCTTGTTTGCCTATTCCGATGTCGCCGCCGACGGTGGCATCGCACTGGATCCATTCCCGCAGGTGGGGGCCTGGTTGCAGCGGGTGCGAGCGCAGCCTCGCTTCGTGCCCATGCCTGCGGTGACCGCCGAGGTGCGCGCGCGGTTCAACGCACCGGATTGATTCCCCTGCAGCGTCGGGCGTGCTCGACCAGCGGAAGGGTCGGGCAGCCTTGGCGTTACGGTCTGCAACAACGACACGGAGGGTGTTCGATGTTCGCTGTGGTTCCTGATCCCATTCCCGCGCGCATGCGCGGTCTCAATCGCGCCGAGGTCTGTGACGTCAATTTCCTCGAGGCCGTACGCGCCTGGCGCGGCATCCCGCGTCCGCGCCCGGCGCCGGATGCGCCGATCCTGCCGGGCAGCACCCTCACCGCCGCCGCCTTCGGCGAACTGTTCGAATCGCAGCTGCTCAGTCGCCAGCTCGACCTGATGGCGCGCGTGCTGCGCGTGCAGAACAAGGTCTTCTACACCATCGGCTCGTCCGGTCATGAAGGCAACGCGCTGCTTGCGCGCGCCTGCCGCCACACCGACCCCGCCTTCCTGCACTACCGTTCCGGCGCCTTCATGGCCGAGCGTGCGCGGCTGGTGCCCGGCATGGATCCGGTGCGCGACGCCGCGCTGTCCTTCGCCGCCAGTGCCGATGATCCGGCCAGCGGCGGCCGTCACAAAGTGTGGGGCAGCAAGCCGCTGTGGGTGCTGCCGCAGACCTCGACCATCGCCTCGCACCTGCCCAAGGCGGTGGGTACCGCGCTGGCGATCGAGAGTGGCAGRCGCCTGAGCCAGCCGCTGCCGATTCCCGCCGACAGCATCGTGATGTGCTCCTTCGGCGATGCTTCGGCCAACCATGCCACCGCGCAGACCGCGTTCAATACCGCGATGTGGTCGGCCTACCAGAAACTGCCGGTGCCGATCCTGTTCGTCTGCGAGGACAACGGCCTGGGTATTTCGGTGAAGACCCCTGAAGGATGGATCGCAGAGCGCTTCAGCCGGCAACCGGGCCTGGACTATTTCTTTGCCGATGGCCTGGACCTGGCGGCCGGACACGCGCAGGTGCAGGCGGCGGTCGAGCATTGCCGGCGCATGCGTCGGCCCACCTTCCTGCACCTGCGCACCACGCGGTTGATGGGCCACGCCGGTACCGACTTCGAAGTGGAATGGCGCGCATTGGCCGAGCTGTGCGCGGCCGAGGCGCAGGACCCGCTGCTGCGCTCGGCGCAGATCGCGCTGGAATCGGGCTGGATGGATGCGGCGGGCGTCGAGGCCGCCTATGAAACCCTGCGCGCGCGCTGCATGGCCGCCGCCATCGATGCCGATTCGCGGCCGAAGCTGCAGACATTGCAGGAAGTGATCACGCCGTTGGCACCCTATACGCCCGCAGCGGTGCAGGCCGAGGCCGAGCGCGTGGCGCCCATCGAGGCCCGGCAGGCACTGTACGGCGGCGCCGATGCGCTGCCCGAACGGCAACCGCCGCGGCATCTGGCGATACAGATCAACCATGCGCTGCAGGAGCTGCTGGGCAAGTACCCGCAGGCGCTGTTGTTTGGCGAGGACGTGGCGCAGAAAGGCGGCGTCTACACGGTGACGCGCGACCTGCTGCGCCGTTTCGGCCCGCGCCGGGTGTTCAACACGCTGCTGGACGAAACCATGATCCTGGGCATGGCCCAGGGGCTGGCCAACATGGGCATGCTGCCGATTCCGGAAATCCAGTACCTGGCCTACCTGCACAACGCCATCGACCAGGTACGTGGCGAGGCCTGCTCGCTGCAGTTCTTCTCCAACGACCAGTTCCGCAACCCGATGCTGGTACGGGTGGCCGGGCTGGGCTACCAGAAGGGGTTCGGCGGCCATTTCCACAACGACAATTCGATCACGGCGCTGCGTGACATCCCGGGGCTGGTGGTGGGCTGTCCGTCGCGTGGCGATGATGCGGTGATGATGCTGCGCGCATTGGCGGCATTGGCCCGCGTGGATGGTCGGGTAGCGGTGTTCCTTGAACCGATCGCCCTGTACATGACCAAGGATCTGCACGCGGCCGGCGACGGCCAGTGGTTGTTCGACTACCCCGCACCCGGGCAGGCGCTGGTGCTGGGCGAGGGCAGGGTGTATGCGCCGGATGCCAGCGATCTGGTGATCTTCACCTATGGCAACGGTGTGCCGATGGCGCTGCGCGCAGCGGTCGCCATCGAGCAGCAGCTGGGCTGGCAGGTGCGTGTGGTCGACCTGCGCTGGCTGGTGCCGTTGAATGCGGCCTTCATCGGCGCCCAGGCCGCCACCGCGCAACGGGTGCTGGTGCTGGATGAAGGGCGCCAGAGCGGGGGCGTCGGCGAGGGCGTGATCACCGCGCTGGTCGAGGCCGGCCATGGCCACCTGCCCGTGCGCCGGGTCTGCGGTGCCGATACCTATACGCCGCTGGCGGGGGCAGCAATGTTCGGGCTTCCAAGCGACAATGCGGTGATTGGCGCCGCCCTCGACCTGGCGCAGGAACCCTGATGCATGTGTGGATTGGCAGGTATGTTGTTGCCGGCGGCACAGACGCCGGCCGAGGTCCTGCAGGCGCAGGCGCTGGCCATGGGCCAGGCGCTGCACCATCGCGGGCCGGATGACGGCGGTACCTGGGTCGATGCCGCCGCTGGCATTGCCCTGGCCCACCGGCGCCTGAGCATCCTCGATCTTTCACCGCTGGGCCACCAGCCGATGGCCTCGGCCGACGGCCGCTATGTGATGGCCTACAACGGCGAGGTCTACAACTTCGCCACGCTGCGCGCCGAACTGGAGCCGCTGGGGCATGCGTTCCGTGGCCATTCCGATACCGAGGTGCTGTTGGCCGCGATCCTGCAGTGGGGCGTCGAGGACACCCTGCAGCGCGCCAACGGCATGTTCGCCATCGCCCTGTGGGACCGCCAGGAACAGTGCCTGTGGCTGGCCCGCGACCGGGTCGGCAAGAAGCCGCTGTACTACGGCTGGGCCGGTGATGCCCTGGTGTTCGACTCGGAGC
>NZ_JBFTOJ010000163.1:0-9003 GCF_056397905.1 Stenotrophomonas sp. 05L414_2 | reverse complement strand
GTGTTGCCGGCCAGCGGCCGGCACTACCGTCAGTCGACGTGGAAGGCGAGGGTGGCGGCCACGGCCTGCTGCCACCCGGCGTAGAGTTTCTCGCGCCGGGCCACCGCCATCTGCGGTTCGAAGCGGCGATCCAGCCCCCACTGTGCCGCGATCTGTTCGCGGCTCTCCCAGAAGCCGACCGCCAGCCCGGCCAGATAGGCCGCACCCAGCGCGGTGGTCTCGGTCACCCGCGGTCGCAGCAGGGGGACGCCGAGGATGTCGGCCTGGAAGCTGGCAAGGAAGTCGTTGCCGATCGCGCCGCCATCGGCGCGCAGTTCACTGAGCGAGATGCCCGCATCGGACTGCATCGCATCCAGAACGTCGCGGGTCTGGTAGGCCATCGCCTCCAGCGCTGCGCGCACGAAGTGGGCCTTGCCTGTGCCACGGGTCAGGCCGAACATCGCACCGCGCACGTCGCTGCGCCAGTACGGTGCACCCAGGCCGACGAAGGCCGGCACCAGGTACACCCCCGCGCTGTCCGGCACCTGTGCGGCCAAGGCCTGGCTGTCAGCAGCGCGATCGATCATGCGCAGCCCATCGCGCAGCCACTGCACCACCGAGCCGGCGATGAAGATCGACCCCTCCAGCGCGTATTCCACCTTTCCCTCCAGGCCCCAGGCAATGGTGGTCAGCAGGCCATTGCGCGAGCGCACGGCCTGCGTGCCGGTGTGCATCAGCATGAAGCAGCCGGTGCCATAGGTGTTCTTGACCATGCCTGGCTGGAAGCAGGCCTGGCCGAACAGCGCGGCCTGCTGGTCGCCGGCGATGCCGGCAATCGGGATCGGATGGTCGAAGAAGAACTGCGGGCGCGTGTGCGCGTACACCGAACTGGAATCGCGCACCTGCGGCAGCATCGCACGCGGAATGTCCAGCAGGGCCAGCAGGTCCTCGTCCCAGTCCAAGGTGTGGATGTTGAACAGCAGCGTACGCGCGGCGTTGCTGTAGTCGGTCACGTGCGCCTGGCCGCCGCTGAGATTCCACACCAGCCAGCTGTCGATGGTGCCGAACAGCAGCTCGCCGCGCTCGGCCCGCTGCTGCGCGCCGTCGACGTGGTCGAGGATCCAGCGGATCTTGGTGGCCGAGAAATAGGCATCGATCAGCAGGCCGGTACGCTCGCGGATCAGCGCTTCGTGGCCGTCGGACTTCAGCCGCTCGCAGATCGCCTGGCTCTGCCGCGACTGCCAGACGATGGCGTTGTGGATCGGCTGGCCGCTGGCACGGTCCCAGACCACGGTGGTTTCGCGCTGGTTGGTGATGCCCAGTGCGGCGATGTGGCGGGGATCGATCTGTTCGCGGCTGAGCAGTTCGGTGATCGTGGCATAGACGCTGGTCAGGATCTCGCGCGGGTCATGCTCGACCCAGCCCGGCTGTGGAAACAACTGGGCAAACTCGCGCTGCGCGCTGCCGACGATGTCGCCGGCGCGATCGAACAGGATCGCGCGCGAACTGGTGGTTCCCTGGTCGATGGCCAGCACGTAGCGGGGCGTCATGCAGCGTCTCCGGTGGCGATGTTGGGATCGTAATGCATCGGTGGCGCCGGGCCGCGCGCGGCATTACCGGCGACGTGAATCCATCCAGGCCTGCAGCCGTGCCGCCTGTGTCGCGTCCATCTGCAGCCCCAGCTTGCTCCGCCGCCACAGTACATCCTCGGCGCTGCGGGCCCACTCGTGGTCGCACAGGAACGCCACCTCGCGTGCGTGCAGGCCCGCGCCAAAGTCTTCGCCCAGATCGAACAGGCTGCGTGCGCCGTGCAGCAGATCGATGCTGCGACTGCCATAGGCGCTGGCCCAGCGCCGCAGCGTGGCCTCCGGCAGCCAGGGGGCCTGGTGCCGAAGCTGTTCCCGTGCCTGCCCGGCATCGCCCCAGTCGCTGCCGGGCAGTGGCTCGCCTGCCGCCGTCCAGGCGGGGCGGGCGTGCGGCAGATAGGGGCGCAGCAGGTCCAGTGCCTCCTCGGCCAGTACCCGGTACGTGGTCAGCTTGCCGCCCAGCACGTGCAGCGCAGGCGCACCGTCGGCGTCCAGTTGCAGGCGATAGTCACGGCTCAGTTTGGCCGCGCGCGGGTCCGGGTCGGCCAGCAACGGGCGCACGCCGGCAAACTGCCAGACCACCTCGGCAGGTGCGACCGGATCGCGCAGGTAGCCGTTGGCAGCGCTGCACAGGTAGTCCACTTCCGCGGGCAGCACACTGCAGCGTGCGGGGTCGCCGCGATAGTCGGTGTCGGTGGTGCCGATGAGCAGGTGGTCGTGGAAGGGCAGCAGGAACACCACACGGCCGTCGGGCTGCTGCAGCAGGCAGGCGCGGTCGTTCGGCCAGGCGCGGCGCAGCACGATGTGGCTGCCCTGGACCAGGCGCAGCGCAGGTCCGCCGCTGCGGGCGTGCATGCGCTCCAGCAGACCGCCGGCCCAGGGGCCTGCGGCGTTGACCACCGCCTGTGCCTGCACGGTCTGCTGATGGCCTGCGGCGTTTTCCAGTACGGCGTGCCAGCGTCCGTGCCCGCGTTGCAGGTCCACGCAGCGCGTGCCGGTCAGGATGCATGCACCCCGCTGCGCAGCATCGAGCGCGTTGAGGATGACCAGCCGCGCATCATCCACCTGCGCGTCGGCGTAGCTGAAGGCGTGCTGCAGCTGTGGCGACAGCAGCGCGCCGAGTGGATCGTCGTGCAGATCCACGGCGCGCGACGCAGGAAAGGCGGGACCGCGCCGGCCCAGATGGTCGTACAGCCAGAGCCCGAGCCGCAGCATCCAGCGCGGGCGCAGGTGCGGYTGCCACGGAAGCACGAAGCACAGCGGCCGCACCAGGAACGGCGCCTGCCGACGCACCACCTCGCGCTCGCCCAGCGCCTTGCGCACCAGGCCGAACTCGCCCTGTTCCAGATAGCGCAGTCCGCCATGGATCAGCTTGCTGCTGGCGCTGGAGGTGTGTGCTGCCAGGTCGTGCTGTTCGCACAGCAGCACCTTCAGCCCGCGGCCGCTGGCATCACGGGCGATACCGGCGCCGTTGATGCCAGCGCCGATCACCAGCAGGTCGACCTCGTGCATCGCGCCTCCGCATCCCTTCTGTGTAGATTCGACTGTCAGTCGACTCTACAGAACCCGGGTGACGGAAACGACGACGGGCCCCGAAGGGCCCGTCGCGGTACAACAATGACGCAGAAGCGCTTAGAAGCGGGCGCCGATGCCGAAGCCGACGGTCCACGGATCCATCTTCGCTTCGCCGATCTTCTCGCCGCCGACCTTCACGTCCGGACGCGAACGCATGTAGCGGGCGTCGGCACGGGCGAACCAGGTCGAGTTGATGTTCATGTCCACACCGACGGTGCCGATCACGCCCTTGGCGTCCTTCAGGCGGATGTCGGAGTCGCTGCCGTCGGCCAGGGTTTCATTGCTGAAGGCCGACTGGAAGTAGCCCACGCCCACGAACGGACGGAACACGTTGTCAGCCTGGCCGAAGTGGTACTGGCCGCTCAGCGCGACCGGCTGCTGCTCGACGTTGCCGAGGCGGGCATTGCCCGGGCCCTTCACCTTGTGGTCGAACTTGTCTGCAGCGCCCCACAGTTCAACGGCCCAGTTGTCGTTGATGTAGTAGCTGAAGCTGACGGTCGGTGCCGGGCCGCCATCGACCTTCTTGATGCCGTCGATCGGGTCATTCTTCGGCTGCAGCAGCGAGACGCCGCCAACCACGGCAAAATGCTTGCCCGAGGCGGTATCGGTGGTGCTGCTGTCCTGCGCGAAGGCAGCCGGTGCAAACGCGGCGGAGGTCAGCAGGGCGAGGCTCAGGATACGGATGGAGCGCATGGGGGAATCTCCTAATGTTTCTTGTTTTGGGCCCCCGGTTGCGGGGCGAGCACACCGTAGTCGCCCCAACATGAATCGAATCCGACGCGCGTTAAAAATTAGTTCGCACTGTTCAGCGAACAGCGCGAAATCCCTGTTTCCATGCGGTTTCTGCCCTCCTGGAATATTCATGCAGTTGGAGAAGATGTGAGCGCTGCAACGTTGTGCATCGGCCTGCCTGCGCAGGTGAACGCGGATTGCCGGGTGTTGCTGCTGGGTTCAATGCCCGGTATCGCTTCGTTGCAGGCACAGCATTACTACGCGCACCCGCGCAATCGTTTCTGGCCCTTGCTCGGCGATCTGTGCGGCTTCGACCCGGCAATGCCGTACGCGCAGCGACTGCAGGCGCTGGCAGCCAATGGTGTCGGCCTGTGGGATGTGATCGGCCGCTGCAAACGACGCGGAAGCCTGGATGCGGACATCGTGCGTGGCACGGAAGTGGCCAATGCACTTCCCGCACTGATCGCCGCACTGCCTGACCTGCAGCTGATCGGCTGCAACGGTGGCGCGGCGATGCAGGCCTTCCAGCGCTGGGTGCAGCCGCAGCTGGCCACGTCGGCCAAGGTGCTGGCGCTGCCGTCCACCAGTCCGGCCAACGCAGCGTGGTCCTTGCCGCGCCTGCGCCAGGCCTGGCAGCCGGTGGCCGTCGCACTGGCGACATCAAGCGGACATCGGCAGGACAATACGCTACCGACTGGAAGCGCCGGCGGGCCATGAGCAACAGCGTGTCCCGGCTGCGTGCGTACTGAAAACACCTGTAACGGTTGGCGCTGGCTCCCGCTGGCCGCACAATAGACGTTTCCCTACACCAGATTGCCGGAGTTCTCCCCATGGCCGAAATCAAGGAAGCACGTGTCCCCGATATCGGTGACTACAGCGATATCCCGGTAATCGAGGTGCTTGTTGCCGTCGGCGATACGGTGAAGAAGGACCAGGGCCTGGTCACGCTGGAAAGCGATAAAGCGACCATGGAGGTGCCGTCCTCGGTGGCCGGCGTGGTCAAGGAAATCAAGGTCAAGCTGGGCGACAGCCTGTCCGAAGGCAAGGTCGTGGCACTGATCGAAGTGGCCGACGGCGAGGCTGCCCAGCCGGCCGCTGCCGCTGCACCCGCCGCTGCACCCGCACCGGCCAAGGCCGCTGCTCCGGCCGCTGCTCCGGCCGCTGCCACCCAGGCCGCTCCCGCTCCGGCCGCTGCTGCCGCCCCCGCTGCCAGCGGCGGCGCGGTGGAAGCCCTGGTGCCGGATATCGGCGATTACAGCGGCATTCCGGTCATCGAAGTGCTGGTCGCCGTGGGCGATACGGTGAAGAAGGACCAGGGCCTGGTCACGCTGGAAAGCGACAAGGCCACCATGGAAGTGCCGTCGTCGGTCGCCGGCGTGGTCAAGGAGATCAAGGTCAAGGTCGGCGACAACCTGTCGCAGGGCAACGTGGTCGCCATCATCGAAGCCGAAGGCGCTGCCGCCCCGGCCCCGGGCAAGGCTGCCGCCGCTGCTGCCCCGGCCGCCGCCGAGACCGCTACCAAGGTCGAGCCGGTCGCCGTGCCGGCCCAGCCGGACAAGCTGGCCGCCCGCGAGATCGCCAGCGCCCCCTCGGCCGGCGCGCCGACCAGCCCGCCGGTACAGTTCAACGCCGATGGCGTGCTGCCGGCCAAGGTGCCCTACGCATCGCCGGTGGTGCGCGTGTTCGCCCGTGAGCTCGGTGTCGACCTGCTGCAGGTCAGTGGCAGCGAGAAGGGCGGCCGCATCACCAAGGCCGACGTGCAGAAGTTCGTCAAGGCCGCGCTCAGCGGCGGCGCTCCGGCAGCTGCCGGTGGCACCGTGGCTGCCGGCGGTGGCCTCAACCTGCTGCCGTGGCCGAAGGTTGATTTCAGCAAGTTCGGCGACGTTGAAGTGCAGCCGCTGTCGCGSATCAAGAAGATCTCCGGYGCSAACCTGGCCCGCAACTGGGCGATGATCCCGCACGTCACCCAGTTCGAGCAGGCCGACATCACCGACCTGGAAGGCCTGCGCGTGGCGCTGAACAAGGAGAACGAGAAGGCCGGCATCAAGCTGACCATGCTCGCCTTCCTGATCAAGGCCAGCGCCGCGGCGCTGAAGAAGTTCCCGGAGTTCAACGCCTCGCTCGATGCCAGCGGCGAGAACCTGACCCTGAAGAAGTACTTCAACATCGGTTTCGCTGCCGATACCCCGAACGGCCTGGTCGTTCCGGTCATCCGCGACGTCGACAAGAAGGGCGTGGTGCAGATCGCGCAGGAAACCGGCGAGCTGGCCAAGAAGGCGCGTGACGGCAAGCTGGGCCCGGCCGACATGAGCGGCGGTTGCTTCTCGATCAGCTCGCTGGGCGGCATCGGCGGCACCGCGTTCACCCCGATCGTCAATGCCCCGGAAGTGGCCATCCTCGGCGTCTCCAAGTCGTCCATCCAGCCGGTCTGGAATGGCAAGGAGTTCGCACCGAAGCTGATGCTGCCGCTGTCGCTGAGCTACGACCACCGCGTCATCGATGGCGCCCTGGCCGCACGCTTCACCACGTACCTCTCGCAGGTGCTGGCCGACATGCGCCGCGTGCTGCTGTAAGGCACCGCTTCGCCCCCACCGTGCGGCCGCTGCCCCTGGCGCGGCCGCCTGTCGAAACGCAGTGACAGCCCGCCGGCCACGCCGGTCGGGCACGAGGAAAACCCACCATGGCCACGATTGAAATCAAGGTTCCCGACATCGGCGATTACAGCGATGTGCCGGTGATCGAAGTGCTGGTCGCCGTTGGCGATACGGTGAAGAAAGACCAGGGTCTGGTGACCCTGGAGTCGGACAAGGCGACCCTGGAAGTGCCGTCCTCGGCAGCCGGCGTGGTCAAGGAAATCAAGGTCAAGCTGGGCGACACGCTGTCCGAAGGCGCGGTCGTCGTGCTGCTGGAGACCGAAGGCGCCGCTGAAGCGCCGGCCAAGGCCGCTGCGCCGGCCCCGGCGGCCGCCGCCCCGGCCAGCAAGCCGCCGGTGACGCCGTCGCACCGCGCCCCCGCCGAGCCCGCAGCACCGAAGCCGGCACTGTCCAGTGGCAAGGCCGCCGACATCGAATGCGAAATGGTTGTGCTGGGCTCGGGCCCGGGCGGCTACACCGCCGCCTTCCGCGCCGCCGACGTCGGCCTGGATACGGTGCTGGTCGAACGCTACGCCAGCCTCGGCGGCGTCTGCCTCAACGTCGGCTGCATCCCGTCCAAGGCACTGCTGCACGCCGCTGCGGTGATCGACGAAGTCGCCCATGCCGGTGATTTCGGCGTCGAGTTCGGCAAGCCGACCATCACCCTGGACAAGCTGCGCCAGTACAAGGAAAAGGTCGTCAACCAGCTGACCAAGGGCCTGGCCGGCATGGCCAAGCAGCGCAAGGTCCGCAGCGTGCAGGGCGTGGGCAAGTTCGTGTCCGCCAATGAGCTGGAAATCACCGCCGCTGACGGCAGCACCCAGCTGCTGCGCTTCCAGAAGTGCATCATCGCCGCCGGTTCGCAGGCGGTGAAGCTGCCGAACTTCCCGTGGGACGACAAGCGCGTGATGGACTCCACCGACGCGCTGGAGCTGGCCGAAGTGCCGGGCTCGCTGCTGGTCGTCGGCGGCGGCATCATCGGCCTGGAAATGGCCACCGTGTACGGCGCGCTGGGCAGCAAGGTCACCGTGGTCGAGTTCATGGACCAGCTGATGCCGGGCGCCGACAAGGACCTGGTCAAGCCGCTGGCCGACCGCCTGAAGAAGCAGGGCATTGACGTGCACCTGAAGACCAAGGCCTCCGGCGTGACCGCCGATGCCAAGGGCATCACCGTGACCTTCGAAGCCGCCGAGGAAGGCCAGGCGCCGGCATTGGCGCAGGGCACCTTCGACCGCGTGCTGGTGGCCGTGGGTCGTTCGCCGAACGGCAAGAAGATCGATGCTGAAAAGGCCGGCGTGCAGGTGACCGATCGTGGCTTCATTCCGGTCGACCGGCAGATGCGCACCAACGTGCCGCACATCTTTGCCATCGGCGACATCGTCGGCAACCCGATGCTGGCCCACAAGGCCACGCACGAGGGCAAGCTGGCGGCCGAAGTGGCTGCCGGGCACAAGAAGGAGTGGGTCGCGCGGGTGATTCCGTCGGTGGCCTACACCAACCCGGAAATCGCCTGGGTTGGCGTCACCGAGACCGAAGCCAAGGCCAAGGGCCTGAAGGTTGGCGTGGCCAAGTTCCCGTGGGCCGCCAGCGGCCGCGCGATCGGCATCGGTCGCACCGAGGGCTTCACCAAGCTGATCTTCGACGAGGACAGCCACCGCATCATCGGCGGTGCGATCGTCGGCGTGCACGCCGGTGACCTGCTGGCCGAGATCGGCCTGGCGATCGAGATGGGTGCCGAGGCCGAGGATATCGGCCACACCATCCATGCGCACCCGACGCTGAGCGAGTCGGTGGCGATGGCCTCGGAAATCTACGACGGCACGATCACCGATCTGTACATGCCGAAGAAGAAATAAGGCGCCCGCGCCTTCCCGAACAAAAAGCCCCGGCATTGCCGGGGTTTTTTTGTTTCTCCGTTCCGGATTTTTGCGAGCTGTAGGGCCGCTGCGCGGGCGGCAGGCRTTTCGACAAATGTCCCCCGTCGCCCGCCTTCGGCGGTCGCCTCCTCCTTTACTTTGTCGAAACGCCTGCCGCCCGCGCAGCGGCTCGGCTTGCGGAAGGCGGAAGCCACAACCACTCCCACCGCAGCGGCTGCCTGGATGCCTGACACGCGGAGGGAGAGGGGGCTGGGTGCGAAGTATAGGAGGAGGTGACGGCCGCAGGCCGGCGCCGGGGGACATTCGCACCCCGCCCCCTCTCCCTCCAGCGCTCGACCAACCCGCTTCTGCTCTTCTGCCAGGAAGCCACAAAAAAACGCGGCCCCCGATGTTCCGGAGGCCGCGCCAGGAGAGAGAATGCTGTGGAAGGGGAGCAGGGTTTAGAAGGTGACGCTGATACCCGCCACCGGGCCCTTGAATTCCTGCTTCAGGCCGATGGTGCCGTCGCTGCCCTTCTTGTCCGCATCCAGCTTGAACCAGTCGTAGCCGGCGAACACGCCGAAGTTCTGGGTGAAGCGGTAATCGACGATCGCGTTGGCGCGGCTGAGGTCACCCTTGTAG
>NZ_JBFTOJ010000162.1:0-9050 GCF_056397905.1 Stenotrophomonas sp. 05L414_2 | reverse complement strand
ACCATACGGCTCTTTGTGCATAAGTCATATAGCCGGACCCGCGGGCCCATTTATTAGTTAGTTAGCTCTCAAGGACGGACATGCATCTATCTCCACCCTGCTTTCACATACTCGAGGCCGTGGATGAGCTTCTGGATAAATGTATCCGAGGCTGCTATCCAAGAGCCTGGAACGAAGATCACATTACTTATAGCTGGCTGAGCGAGTTGTCCCAGGCATGGCCGTCGCTGGCGCCCGCTCGTCATGGTCCTGTAGACGTAAGCTGGGATGCTTATAAAATGGACGGAGCGCTGGAAGAAGAGAACGGAGATGTTGCCTTCCTCATTGACTTGAGATTCGACAATGGTAATACGCTGCAGGGAGTCGGCTTCTTAGAGGCAAAAAGAATCTACGAATCCGGAAAATTCGACGCGCTGAAATGGAAGCAACTTATAGGGCTAGAAGCTAATTCCATGAATCACCAGCTTCTGCTGTACGACCATGACCCAGTGCAAACGGAGTTTTCGCAGTTCGCATCGATTTGTTACTTCGACTGCCATGTATGCGGTGAAGCACAAGAGCTTCACTGTTGCCACGGCTACGCCGATAAGTCTTCTGCCATTGTAGTCCCCAGTGTTCATGCAATTGCTTACGAGGAAAAGGGTCGAGCCCTCGAGTCAATTGGCTACAGGCTTGCCGAGCAGATCATCATGCGCTATTTCCGCGGCCTTGATCTGAACTTCGATAAAGATCTCGTCACTAAAGTTCTGGCAGGAGCAGCAGGCGGCGCCAAGTATTTGGCCGTTGCTACGGTCTCGGTTGGTAGCTCGGAGCAATCGATTAGGAGCGCAAAGGGTGACGATTTGAAGCTGCAGCCGGAAGAACGAAGTGGGTATAGGCGCCTAGAGCGGGCCGCACACGGCGAGAGCTAACAATTCATTCAAGCCGAACCCGCTTCGCATCGAAGGCGCTATAGAGCCGTGAGCGGATTCCCGCGAAGCCATGGGAAGAGCTCGAGTCGGCGCCAGCGCATCTCGTTCGGCGAGGCAGGGAATTACCTTCCGGGCGGCCGGCTGTGGATGTCTGGCCATGACACTCGTAGTACCGGTGCCCGGCTCGGCGTTGGTCACATCGAGAGGCTGCATAGGCGGTGAGAGGTTGCCCAGATTGATTTCAGCCTCCTACATGGTCGGGAGAGCGGATGCCCAGTGGTGGAGGAATTGCTCCTGCTCCAATGTCTCAACAGCCCCATTGCGCACGCCCCTCACACGTTTGATTGCATCCTCGCTACTCAGCGACTCTCTGCTAGCTAGGAGGAGCATGCAAGCGACGGTGCCCGCTCTGCCCAATCCACCTTTGCAATGGACGACAACCCTTCTCCCCTCGCGTAGCTCGTTGCAGAGGGACAGCTCCAACTTCTTCCACTTCTGGAGAAAGGACGTGTTAGGCGGACTGCCATCCACGATCGGCAGTCCGTACCAATGAATGCCATATATTGCTGCACGCTCCGGCAGAGCAGGGATCTGGAGCTCCTTGAACTCGTATGGCTCAAGCAGACTGATGAGATGGCTAGCGCCCCAAGCGCGTAGTGCCCGCAGATCTATGTCTAGATCCCTTGACCATGAGCCTGTCATAGCAGTGCTCTGATGCTTGCCTGGTGCGAACGTCACTCCGATGGCACCGCCGCGCTGGCCAACCAGTAGAGTTGCTATCTCAAGAGGATGGGAAAGGCTGGTTCTGATCACTGCAACTCCTTCGCTTTAAGGGGGGGAACAGCATCCTCCATAGGGATCTCATGTGTGTCTGTGAGGAGGTGCTTTCGGCGGCTTATCCGACGAGCTGGAGAGCACGGTTATCCTTTCTTCGATTCTCCTCTGCGCGACCTGCAACCCATCGTCATCAGCAAGGTAAGGCGACGTAAATAGTGGTGCTTCAACCCAGAACTCGAGTTGGCCCGGGTGAACGTAGCGGRCGTAGTCATCCAACAGCAGCGTCTGGCCGTGCCGCGGACTCACGAACCGAAGATCCTTAGTAGAGCCTGTCCATTCGACGTATCGCACATCGGCGAACCACGGTGGCGCGTGCCCCTCTGCCGCCAGGAGTGACACAATTTTCAGCGCACTTGGCTGCGGCACGGTCGTAAATAGCACAACCTCGCCGAAGGTACTCCGAGCATGATCAAGGAAGCCTAGAAGCCCAGGCCGTGGAATCTGGCTGACCGCATTGGAGATCAGCGTCCCTTCTAGATCTAAGGCAAGGATAGTCGGACGCATTTGATGGGATCCTGTCCAAGTTTGCGCATGTCGTGAGGCAGCAGGATGGTTCTGGGGCGTTCTTCACTGACCTACTAGAATCGGCGGGGCGAGCCAGTAGTCGTCGCCAATCGGCAATAGGCATTCCAGTGCGACGTCGACCATCAGCGGCCGCCTCCAGGCAGGGGCTGGCATGAAGCAGTAGTCAGACTTGTCCAACACGCCCGACGCCTGCTTGAGGGAGAGCCAGCGTGTCCGGCTCCGGACCTCACGCTTTAACACAGTCACTGCCGCAGATTCGTCGCCGCCGGTGCTCAGGAAGTGACTAGCCGCTCCGCGAACTGATGACCACAGTACGTACCTCTTGCGCCCCAAGCTAAGCTCGCTCCATTCCTCCTCGTGCAAACTCACGATCTCTTCGGCGTACTGAACCCAATCCTGTGCTTACGTAGAAGTGCGACGAGGTACGCACTCGCTTCGCGATCGGAAAGCTGCCRCCAGAGCCACTGCCGGTCAGGCGCTGCAAGCGAGGGATACCAAGCCCTCAGTGAGTCGGTTAGCGAGACTTCCAGATTGCCTGGTAGTTCAGCGCAATCCCGATAGTTCCAGCGAATGGGGTCATAGAGAGAGCGTCTCGCAGAACTTCCCGATGAGGCCACCTCAGCCAGGACACCCGCAGCCTTAAGGAATAGCAGCAGGTGCTGCGCGACTGCAGGGTCAGCGGCAATGGGGGCAGAGACCGAGGTCGAGCGCTCCAACGCACACCACGCGCACGCGTAAAACGGCCCAAGCGATACGAGCAGCGCATCGAGGTCTGGCCACGGGGACATGAGGGTCTGTTGGTTACGCCCATAGATCACTCGATCCTCGGCAGTTCCACCAGCTTTGATGCTATCAAGCTGGAGGAAAGACGCCTACACAATTTTCATGTAGCGACTACTCAGCCATAGATTGCGTTCCGCTCCTTCAGGCGGATGCAATGGCTACGAAAACGATCTACCAAAGTGCGTACCTTCGGTTGGTCGGCCAGCTTCGCGAGCGACGTGACTCGCTGGCTATCAGTCAGACCAAGCTGGCCTCCCATCTGGGGTGGCCTCAGCAGAGGATCTCTTCCGTTGAGTCTGGGGCAAGGCGCCTGGACGTATTGGAGTTTTGCCTCATCGCTTCCGCCCTAGGGTTCTCCTCGGCTGAAGTTGCCGAGCAGGTCTTGAGGATGCTGCAGAGCGTGCGGACTAATCAGATTTAGTACGGAGAGTGGCGTTGCCACGGCACTGCACCATCCAGCAATAGCCGGAATGTTGAGCTTAGTGGCACAGCTGCGACCGAATTGCCCCGGGATCGGAAGGGCCTTTTGCGCACTCACTCTAGCTGCCGATCCGGCCCATGACGACTTGCATGGGACATATCAGTCCGAGCCCTAGCACCAAGAATGGGATTCAACGATCTGAAACGCCCTGCCTGGTTTGGCTTGGCCCGGATCTACCATCAGGGGCATCCGTGTTCGCTACCGTCATCTGACGCCTGGGTAGGCGCACCGCAGTCAGAATCTGGCATTGTATGAGCAGCCCTTTAGGACGACGAAGTCAATGGACCCGACCGATGCAAACAATCCTGCGGCGAAGAATGAGCCATCACCGACCTCTGTTCCTAGCGCAGCCGACACTCGATCAGCACAATCTAAGCTCAATCAGTCATCACTGGCTGTCGACAATAATTCTCGCTCTCCACTGGAGATCATCAAGAGTCATCCTGTCGGCTCAACAATCGTCCTAACTGCGGTCGTTCTTTCAGGYATTGCTTCATTCCTTACTTACTTTGGCTTCCGCGTCTACGACTCAAGTACGGTGACAAGGAACTCCGAGATAGAGCGCAGCTATGTACCCCGATCCGTGCATGAAACGGCGATTTCAGACTTGGACCGAAGGATTGCGCTTCTCGATTCGTCTATCAGGACGCTAACCAGTGAGAAATCAGAATTAGCCAACAAGCTGCAGGGTGCCCAGACCGAGCTGGCAAGACAGGAGGCTTTAGCGGTCGTTGCCGCAGGATCCTGCCAGAGGCTCAGGGATGATCTGTTCGCTCAAGAATCTGCACAAGAGCAACTGGAAAAGATCATCCAGAACGGCGGAGACTCTACGATGGCGTACCAGGAGAGGGTGACTCCGCAGCGGGAGGCTGAAATGCGGCGCGAACTCGAGGATCTTAGAAGGCGCTCAGCGCAGATCCAACAGAATATCTCCCAGATTCGGGTCGCTCTTCAGACTTGCTCAGCCCATCCATCTCAAGTCCAGATGATAAGACAACCCATTTAGAACAACGGCTCCGGAGTAGTGCAAGGAGGAAAATGCGCACCGATGTAGTGCCCCGGGCCGAAGCTTGTAGGCACAGGCTGTGGCGCCCTTCAGGCCTCGACGGCACGAACCTGGACTCAATTGATCCGCCGATCTCTCTGCCGCGCCAAACGGTAGCAAGGCGTAGAGCACCCGTTTGCAGCATCGACCAAGCTAGTGGTGCGTCAGTAGTTGGGACTGTTGCAGATCTCTCTGTCACAGCAGTGGTGCTGATGCATCGCTCGATCTCTCGCTCGCGGAACTCCAATGTTGTAAATCACCCGGGCAGGCAGATTAAAGACGAATTTGGAGTCGCCATGCGCTGCATCTTCCAGCTATCTTAAGCGCCGCAATCGAGCTGTGGTGCATCATCCTCATCAGAGTCTCTTGAGGGATCTGGAGCACGTCAGCGGCGTAGAAGCCGTAATGGTGCCTACAGGCATGCGAGCCGGCCCTGATCCCAACTCGCTTGAACGCGCTCTCGACCAACTCGTGTGCGCCCGAAAGGCTCATCGGCTGACCATAGCTGTTCGATGCCCCACGACGTTTCGTGTTGAAGAATAGGTACGGGTGGCGAAGTCGCCCCGTCCTGAGCAACGCCTTGTGATCGTCAAAGTACGCTTCAAGGCAGCGGCGAAAGTACGTGCCAACGATTCGCTCCTCCAACCAGAAGGCATATCGATTCGCAGGGTCGGACTCAGTCAAGAGCATTCCTTTCCATCCCGCGAACTCGCGATGCCCCCTTCCTATTTCGCTTCGGGGGAGACGCCCGTACCTCCTTTCGAGGAAGCCAGACCTGTCCTCATTGGTCGACGATTCGTATCTACCGCTTACGGGATGCTCCAAGCGAATTTTCGAGGCACCCGACTCGCGGAATAGCTCGACGACATCATTAACATAGAGGTGCAAAGGCTCAGAGATGCGAAGGCCTGCATAGCCGAGCAAAAGCATCAACATCTTGTCTCTCGGCGCTTGGACCCCTCGGTCAATGACTTCAATCATCTCCGCCGGCGAGAGATGCTTAGCTCGCATCTTCGAGGTGTCGGTCTCGGTCATGCGCCGGTTGATCTCAAGAGTCTCCCTGTTCCGCCGACGGCGTATCCCTCGTAAGTGGACCATCGCATCACTACAGCCAGCCTCGCGGGCGGCTCGATAGAACCGCGCAACCCTAACGATGTCATGCTCATCTGGGTTGAAGACCGGCGAATCGTGGAGCTTGGCCACAAACCTCGAATAACGATCAAGGGCGCGGACCTCCTCACTGACAGTCGAGATTCGGACTCGGCCCCAGTAAAGGCCATGCGTGTCTTCACCGGCGGTCAACGTACCGCGAAATCTAGCCTCCGCGTACTCCTGGACGAGCACGTAGAGGTCTCGTTCAAGGGGCGCTTGAACGCCGCATTTCGCTTGGCAGAATGCGTAGAAGGTACCTACGGCTCGTAGGTGTTCCTCGATCTTGGAATCACTCCAGTTCTCTGAACTCAGCGCTCGTGCCCAGAGGGCCGCCGTAGCACTCGGCAGGCCGTTCTTCAGGAACAGAAAAGGGAAGAGCCCGCCGCGGCGTTCCACGATAGGTATGTAGATGATACGCCAAGGGCGATATGGCAGCGGCGCCGGACTCATTCGGTGGACTCAATGTCGAACCTGCCCAATTTATGGGCCTTTCAGTTGATCGGTCAAATTCGCTCGGCCATATATATGACACTATGTCTACCCCCACTAAAGTGGCGGCGATGAACCCGTGTCCCTGTGGCTGGGCGGGCGACCGCAGCAACCGTTGCCTGTGCAGCGACGAGCGCATCACCCGCTACCGCGCGCGGGTATCGGGCCCGCTGCTGGACCGCATCGACCTGCACATCAACGTGAGCCGCATGGATGCAGTTGAACTGCGCGAGAGCACGCCGCTGGGCGAGCCCAGCGCCAGTGTTCGCTCGCGGGTGGAAGCGGCGCATGCGCGGCAACAGGCGCGCGGCGGCCTCAACGCGCACCTGCCGCCTGCTGCCCTGCGCGCGTGCACGCGCTTGAGCGAAGCCGACCAGGACCTGCTGGAACAGGCCATCGAGCGCCTGCAGCTGTCGGCGCGGGCGATGCATCGCATCCTGCGCGTGGCACGCACCATTGCCGATCTTGCCGAAAGCGAGACCATCCAGACCGCACACTTGGCCGAGGCCATTGGATACCGGCAGCTGGACCGGGGCAAGCCAGGCACATAGCGGCCCCGGCCTCACACTGTTGACTTGCTTGCCTGAGGCACACAATATTAGTTGCCTCAGGCAATAAAAGAACAACCACCATGCCCGCCCAGCACAGCCAAGCCCTCGACCGCGCCGAGCAGGTGCGTCGTTTCAACCGCTTCTATACCCGCCGCATCGGCGTGCTGCAGGACCACCTGCTGGGCAGCCCGTTTTCCCTGACGGAAATGCGTGTGCTGTACGAACTGTCGAGCCGCGGGGCAGCGCGGGCGTTGGACCTGCGCACGGAGCTGGGCCTCAACGCCGGCTATCTCAGCCGCGTGATCGCCACGCTGGAGAGCCAGGGGCTACTGGAGAAGACACCCCACCCGGACGACGCTCGCTCGCAGTTGCTGGCGCTGACCGCGCTTGGCCGGCAGACGTTCCAGCCTTTCGAAGAGGCGTCGCGCCAGGAAGTGCTGGCCATGCTGGCGCCGTTGCCGGAGGCGCAGCAGCAGGCGCTGGTGGACGCGATGGACCGCATCGGGCAACTGCTGGATACGCGCCCGGCAGATGTTGTGCTGCGCGCCCCGCAGCCGGGTGACATGGGCCTGGTGGTACACAAGCAGGCGCGGCTGTACGCGCAGGAGTACGGCTGGAACCAGGAGTTCGAGGCGCTGCTGGCTGACATCGTCGGCAAGTACCTGCGCGAGTTCGCCCCTACTTCCGACCGCTGCTGGATCGCCGACCGCCAGGGCGAGATGGTGGGCTCGGTGTTCGTGGTGCGCCACGATGCCACCACGGCCAAGCTGCGCATGCTGTACGTGGATGCCAGCGCGCGGGGCCTGGGCGTCGGCCGCCGCCTGGTGGAAGAAGCCATCGGCTTTGCGCGTGCCGCCGGTTATACCCGCATGGTGCTGTGGACGAACAAGGTGCTGCTGGATGCGGTGCGCCTGTATGAGAAGACCGGTTTTTCGCTGGTGGAGGAAGAGCACCACCACAGCTTCGGCAGTGACCAGACCAGCCAGGTGTGGGCCCGCGACCTGGCCTGAGCAGAAGCAACGGCGCAGGAGGCGCCCCTCGTCCGGAAGATTACGGAGCGGGAGTCCTATCGGGCCGGCTTCTTCCGATCAGCACAGCCACTTAGCGCCACTACATTTAGCGCCACTACTTGCAGAGAGTGGTACCTGGCAACTCGCCACTCAGCTGCCGCATCGTGGAGTCGACTGCCCGACTAAGTGGCGCGTTCTCACCCGTCGCAAGCACACGGGCACGTGCCGACAATTCTCGCTTCCGCCCAACGAACCGAGACGGAAAACGGGGCCCTGCATCGCCGCAGGGTGCCCTCTCGAAATTCCCGCTTCCCCCCAATGGTCGGAATCCCCCTAGTCGCACCACCTGAAAGTCCCGATGGCTACCCGCAGCGCGCCGCCCCACCATCAAGCGCCCCTCCGCAGGAAACCACACATGAGCCTGGCGCTGGTCCACAGCCGTGCCCGCGCCGGAGTCGACGCCCCGTTGGTACGAATCGAGGTGCATCTCTCCGGTGGTCTGCCGGTTACCCAGATTGTCGGCTTGGCCGAGACCAGCGTGCGCGAGTCACGCGAGCGCGTACGTGCCGCCTTGCTCTGTGCGCGCTTCGATTTCCCGCAGCGGCGCATCACCCTCAACCTCGCCCCCGCCGATCTTCCCAAGGAAGGCGGACGCTACGATCTGGCGATTGCCTTGGGCATCCTCGCTGCCAGTGGCCAGGTTGATCCGCAGTCGTTGCTGCAGTACGAATTCCTCGGCGAACTTGGCTTGACCGGTGAGCTGCGCGCGGTGTCTGGCGCACTGCCGGCCGCCATTGCCGCCGCCGAAGCCGGACGCATCCTGATCGTGCCCCCGGGCAATGCCGCTGAAGCCGCGCTGGCCCAGCACGCCGATGTGCGCGTGGCGCGCACCCTGCTGGAATGCTGCGCCGGGCTGGGCAATCCACGCCTGCTGCCGGAGGTGGAACGCGTGGACGCCACGCCGCTGCCGCTGCCGGATCTGGCCGATGTACGCGGGCAGGCGCTCGCGCGCCGGGCACTGGAAGTGGCGGCGGCCGGTGGTCATCATCTATTGCTGATCGGCAGCCCCGGCTGCGGCAAGACCCTGCTGGCCTCGCGCCTGCCCAGCCTGCTGCCGGATTCCGAGGAGATCGATGCCCTGCAGTTGGCCGCCATTACCTCGGTCAGCGGCGAAGGGCTGGACCCGAAGCGCTGGCGACAGCGGCCGTTCCGGGCGCCGCACCACAGTGCGAGCGCTGCGGCTTTGGTGGGGGGCGGCAATCCGCC
>NZ_JBFTOJ010000161.1:0-9257 GCF_056397905.1 Stenotrophomonas sp. 05L414_2 | reverse complement strand
GCCCGGGACACGCCGTGAACCCATCCATGGGGGCTCGATGGCGCCATCCATGGCGCCAACGGTCCCGAGCAGCCCTGCCAACCCGGCCCTTCCAGCCTCCCCGCGGCGGAAGGATGAGAAGAGGCAAGAGCAGTAGATCCACGCCATGCGTGGATGCTCCGGAAACGAAAAAAGGCAGCCATCGGCTGCCTTTTTCGTTTCTGCCCTGCTCTTGATTCCGCCCTTCCCGTCCGCGCCCGCAGGAAACCAGGCTGGCGGGATGGGTGGGCCTTTGCAGGACCGTTGGCGCCATGGGCCCGAGGCATGCCTCGGGCGGGTTGGGCAGGACGCCCAACCCCGGTCTTGCCGTGTGCGCAGGACAGCGCACACGAGCAAGGCGCCATCGAGCCCCCATGGGTGAGGGCGCTTTGCTTGCGAAGCACTGCTTCGCAAGCGCCCGAACGCACAGCCGTCAGCGGCTGGGCCGGACCGCGGAGCGGGGTTTACGGYGTGTCCTGCAGCGGCCTGCCTGCGCCTCCCCCAGCTATGCAGGAAGGCGCTGCCGGAGCGCTCGAAAAACCCTTACTCCGCCAGCATCGCCGCCAGCTTCTCGCGCGCCGGGCCGGCCAGCTTCGGGTTGTCCAGCGCGAAGCGGATCGTCGCCTCGACCAGCCCCAGGTGGGTGCCGCAGTCGAAACGGGTGCCCTCGAAACGATAGGCATCGACCTCGTCGGTCTTCAGCAGTTCGGCGATCGCATCGGTCAACTGGATCTCGCCACCGGCACCGGTGCGGGTCTGCTCGAGCAGCTCGAAAATCTTCGGGCTCAGCACATAGCGCCCCACCACTGCCAGGTCACTCGGTGCGTCTTCCGGCTTGGGCTTCTCCACGATCTGCGAGATACGCCCCTTGCGGCCGTCGAACGCCTCGGTGGCGACGATGCCGTAACTGGCCGTCTTGTCGTGGGGCACGTCCTCCACGGCGATGACGCTGGCACCACTGGCCTCGTTGAGGTCGGCCATCTGCTTCAGCGCACCCGCGCCGCGGTTCCAGATCAGATCGTCGGGCAGCAGCACGGCGAACGGCTCGTCACCGATGACCGCCTTGGCGCACAGCACCGCATGGCCCAGGCCCAGAGCCTCGGCTTGGGTGACGAAGATCGCGCGCACGCCTTCCGGCAGCACATGGCGGATCAATTCGAGCTGCTCGTGCTTGC
The DNA here is from genome assembly GCF_056397905.1 of Stenotrophomonas sp. 05L414_2. NCBI lineage: Bacteria > Pseudomonadati > Pseudomonadota > Gammaproteobacteria > Lysobacterales > Lysobacteraceae > Stenotrophomonas > Stenotrophomonas sp. 05L414_2. The sequence continues at coordinate 8,064 of NZ_JBFTOJ010000161.1, read as the reverse complement.
CCGCGCGCTCGAGCTTCTGCTCCAGCTCGTAGGCCTTGTCGAAATAGTCGGCGACGGCGTGCTTGTAACGGTTGGTGATGAACACCAGGGTGTCACAGCCTGCTTCGATCGCCTCATCCACGGCGTACTGGATCAGCGGCCGATCGATGATCGGCAGCATCTCCTTCGGCACCGTCTTGGTCGCCGGAAGAAAACGCGTGCCCAGACCCGCTACCGGGAATACCGCCTTGCGAATGCGCTTGCTCATTGGTGCCTGTTGGCCTCACGTGCCGGAAAGGGCACAACCTTAGCGGATGAAATGTAAGCATCCTGTTCGATTGGCGAGAATTCCGGCATGGTCGCAAACAGGATTTCCTGGATCGTATCGATGTCGTACCGGGCAATGGCCTCGCGCAGCTTCGGCACGTTGCCCAGCACGATGTCCCGCGAGAACGAACGGACGCCGGCCTCGAGGATCTTCGGGTGCGCGGTCGGCCGGTAGTCCTCGTCGGAATAGAACAGCGTCTCGTGCAGCTTCTCGCCTTGGCGCAGGCCGGTATAGATGATCGGAATTTCCTTGTAGGGCTGCTTGCCCGCCAGCCGGATCATCTGCTCGGCCAACACCCGGATCGGCACAGGCTCGCCCATGTCCAGGGTGTAGATCGCGCCGTGCGACGCCGACGCGGCCGCCTGCAGGATCAGCTGGCACGCCTCGGGAATGGTCATGAAATAGCGGCTGACCTCCGGGTCTGTCACCGTGACCGGGCCGCCCTTGAGGATCTGCTCGCGGAACAGCGGCACCACGCTGCCGGCCGACGCCAGCACGTTGCCGAAACGCACGGTCACGAAACGGGTGTGCGTGGACTTCTGGTCCAGACTCTGGCAGATCATCTCCGCATAGCGCTTGCTGGCGCCCAGCGCATTGACCGGGTCCACCGCCTTGTCGGTCGAGATGAACACAAAGTGCTCGACGTGGGCTTCCAGGCAGGCGCGGGCCACGTTCTCGGTAGCCAGGATGTTGTTGCGCACGGCTTCACGCAGCTGACGCTCCAGCACCGGCACGTGCTTGTAGGCAGCCGCATGGAAGGCGGTGTCGACCGGGTGCAGCGACAGCGCGTGGCGGATCACCGCGGGATCGCCACAGTCACCGAGCACCGCTTCGATCTCGACATCGGGGAAGCTGCGGCGCAGCTCGCCCTCGATGGTCAACAGCAGCAGCTCACTGATCTCCAGCAGCACGATACGACCGGCACCATGGCGCGCGCACTGGCGGCACAACTCGGACCCGATCGAGCCACCGGCACCGGTCACCATCACCGTGCGCCCGCCCAACCAGCCACGGATGAGGTTCCAGTCCGGCATGATCGGCTTGCGGCCGAGCAGATCTTCGATCGCCACTTCCTTCAGCTGCCCCGGCAGCGACTGCCCCTGCAGAATGTCGCTGAGCTTGGGCACCGTGCGGAACGGAATGCCGGTGCTCTCGCAGATGGCCACCACGCGCTGCATGCCGACGGCATCGAGCGAAGGCATGGCAATCACCAGCAGCTTGGCTGCAGTCTCGCGGGCCACTGCTGGTGCATCGTCCAGCGTGCCCAGGATCGGCAGGCTCTGCAGCTTGGCCCCTCGCAGGTGCGGCGCATCATCGAGCAGGCCGACCGGCTCGAAATTGCCGGACCGGCGCAGGTCGCGCACCAGGGTCTCGGCGGCCTGTCCGGCGCCGAGAATCAGCACCCGGCGCGCGGTCGAATCGGACTGCAGCGACTGGTAGTCCTTCCACGCGCGGTACAACAGGCGCGGCGCGCCCAGCAGTGCCGACAGCGCGAACGGATAGATCACCAGCACCGACATCGGCACGCCGTTGAAGCGCTTCCAGGCCAGTACCAGAACAATGGCGATCAGGCCGATGAAGCTGGCCTTGAAGATGTTCAGCAGGTCGCTGACGCTGGCAAAGCGCCACAGCCCGCGATAGAGGCCGATACGCCAGAACACCAGTCCCTGCAGTGCCAGCACCAGCGTGGTGTCCACGTTCCACAAGGGCAATGCAGGAGCGTCGGCCAGAATCGAGTAACGACCTGCGTGCAGCAGCTGCCAACAGGCCCATACCATGAACAAGTCGTGGCAGACGATGGCCGTACGCGGCATCAGGCCGAGGATTCTGTCCCGCCAAGGTGAAGACATAGATCGAGTAATTCCTTATCGGTGGCGCAATCCATTGCGCAGGAGGAGCCACAGCAGGGTCAGCGCGGCAAACCACGCGACCGCTACGACAGCCTCCCACCTCGGCTGCAAATTGGTGCAGATATTGAACACTGTAATACTGAACAGGCCCAAAACAAAGTACATCCCTGTCACCTGGGCATGGCTGGCTCCTGCCTGCACCGCGCGCTGGTAGACATGCTGGGTGTGGGGTTCCATCCAGCGTTGCCCGGAAAGCATGCGCGCCAACAGCGTGAAGCCCGCGTCCACAAGAAATGCAGACAACGGCAGCAACAACAGGATCCAGTTGATGTCGGTGTGCACTGCCGCGACGGCCAGCACCACCGCCACCGCATAGCCGAGGGCGCCACTACCGACATCACCCATGAAGATCCGCGCCTGCGGGAAATTGAATGGCAGAAAACCCAGGCAGGCCAAGCCGAGAACAACGGCCACCAGCGAATAGGGCCAGGGCAGCACGGTGGCAAAGCCCAGCGCAACGATGACGGCCTGGCTGCTGGCAATCCCGTTGATGCCATCCATGAAGTTCCAGATGTTGATCAGCGAGGCGGTGAAGAACAGCACCAGCAGGCTCAACAGCCAGCTACCCCCGTGCATCTTGACCAGCCCTGCCAGCAAGACAGCGGCGAGGAAATGCACCAGCAAACGGCGCATGGCTGGCAGCGGCCGATGGTCATCCCACCAGCCGATGCCGGCAACCAGCAGCAGGCCAAGGCTGGCAACAGCCAGGCTGGGCGCGGCGTCCGGCCAGAAAAAAGCGGCCACGGCCGCAGCAACCAGCAGACTGATCACGATGGCGATGCCACCACCGCGAGGAGTTGCGACACTGTGGCTGCGGCGCTCGCCGGGCTGATCCAGCAGCTGCCTGCGCAGCGCATACACACGCGCCGCCCAGGTCAACCCCGCGCTGAGCAGGGCCAGGCCCAGCAGCGCGGCCATCACAAGCCACGGCATGGTTCAGAGCACCGCGTAATTCAACAGCGGCTTGACCGTGCCCCACTCCTTGCAGCTCGGGCATTGCCAGTGGTGGGTACGCGCGCCGAATCCGCAGCGTGTGCAGCGGTAGGCGGGATTGCGCACCAGCAACTGATCGGTGATGTGCTTGAGGTCGTGCAGGGTCGCGGTGGAATCTGCGCCCTCGGCCAGGGTGAGGTCGATCAGCGCCGATTCGCCACGCACCGATGGGCGATCCTTGAGCTGGCGGCCGAGGTAGGCGCGGGCAGGTGCAACACCCTCCTGCTCTTCCATCAGGCGGGTCAGCGCCAGCACCGGGGCGATGCCGCGGTAATGTTCGGTCATCTCGGACAGGAACGCGCGCGCGCCGCCCAGGTCGCCGACCTTGCGGTAGTTTTCCATCAGCGCCGGCAGCACTTCCGGCAGGTACTCCGGATCGTTGCGGGCGGCACGCTCGAAGGCACGCACGGCGGCCTCGGCGTTGCCTGCATCGGTTTCCAGGCGCCCCTCGATGATGCCGGCACGGACCGACATGGCATCAGCCTGGTAGGCGCGGGCGATGGCCGCCCTCGCCTCTTCCAGCTTGCCAGCGCCACGGAAGCGCTCGGCGAGCTCGCATTCGAACTGCCCGATCAGCTTGCCCATCGGCTCGCCGGTGACATCCTCGAAGCGGGTAGCGTTGTCGATCGCCTTTTCCCAGTCGCGCTCGGCCTGGTAGATGCCGATCAGGTGCTTGAGCGCCTGCGGTGCGCGCTGGTCCAGCTGCGCCAGTTCGGTGAACACGGTTTCGGCACGGTCCAGCAGGCCAGACTTCATGTAGTCCTCGCCCAGTGCCAGCAGCGCCTGCACGCGCTGCGCGTCGCTCAGGTCCTGGCGGTTGACCAGGCCCTGGTGCAGACGGATCGCGCGGTCCACTTCACCACGGCGACGGAACAGATGGCCCAGCGCGACCTGGGTCTCAAAGGTTTCCTTGTCCAGCTCGGCGATGTGCAGGAACAGTTCGATGGCCTTGTCCGGCTGCTCGTTGAGCAGGTAGTTCAGGCCACGGAAATAGGTGCTGGACAGGTGGCTGACCTGATTGTCACCGTGGCGTTGACCACCGCGGCGTCCGATCACCCAGCCGGCCAGAGCCGCCAACGGAAGACACAGGAAGAACCAGAACCACTCGGAAACGAATTCCATCGTCGATCAACGTCCATCAAAAGATTGGGAGGGGGCGACCGGCGCCGACGGCGCAGCCGCCGACTTGCTGGCACGTCGCAGCTGGCTGTAGAGCGGAATGACCACGCTCACCAGCACCAGGCCAGCGCCGACCACGACACCGATCAGCAGAGCGGCGATCAGCGCCACGCCGACGGACGTGTTCAATTGGGTAAACAGCAGGTTGATCGACATGGCCGTCATGTTGACCGCACCGATGATCAGACCAAGGATCAGAACCGCCAGCAGGACCAGCAGACGAAAAACTTTCATGCGACAGCTCCATTGGCAGGAGGCCGTAGCTTATCCGACTCGTGGTGGGATTCGCACGAAGTCGCGCGACGGATGGCTCAGGCCGGATCTGCGTCCAGCGGCAGCACACTGCTGACCCGCTCGCGCAATTCCTTGCCTGGCTTGAAATGAGGGACATGCTTGCCCGGCAGGGCAACCGATTCGCCGGTCTTCGGGTTGCGCCCCAGGCGCGGCGGACGGTAGTGCAGCGAAAAACTGCCAAAGCCGCGGATCTCGATGCGATCGCCGGCCGACAGTGAGCCCCCCATCATTTCCAGCAATGATTTGACCGCCAGATCGACATCATCGGCCTTCAGGTGCGCCTGCCGGCGCGCAAGGATTTCGATCAGTTCGGATTTGGTCATTACCGGCTCACATCAGGGGCATCTCAGCCTGAAACGGCCCGGGCAGTGCCCGGGCCGTCCAGGAAACAACGAACAGCGTAAGGCCGATATTACTCGGACTTGTTGCCGTTCAGCTGTGCACGCAGCAGCGCGCCCAGCTGGGTGGTGCCGCTGGAAGCCGAAGAGGACTGGTATTCCTCCAGCACTTCGCGCATTTCCGCGTCGTCCTTGGCCTTGATCGACAGCTGCAGGGTACGACCCTTGCGATCCATGCCCACGAACTTGGCTTCAACCTTGTCGCCGACCTTCAGGTGCTGGGTCGCGTCGTCAACACGCTCGTTGGCGATGTCGCGAGCTGCAACATAGCCTTCGATGCCGTCGGACAGCTCGATGATCGCGCCCTTGGCGTCGACTTCCTTCACCACGCCTTCGACCTTGGAGCCCTTCGGATTGGTCGCCATGTACTGGCCGAACGGATCCTGCTCCAGCTGCTTGACGCCCAGCGAAATGCGCTCGCGCTCCGGATCGACGGCCAGGACGACTGCGTCCAGGTTGTCGCCCTTCTTGAAGTTGCGAACGATGTCTTCGCCAGTGGTCGCCCAGCTGATGTCGGACAGGTGAACCAGGCCGTCGATGCCGCCGTCCAGGCCGATGAAGATGCCGAAGTCGGTGATCGACTTGATCTGGCCCGACACCTTGTCACCCTTCTTGTGGGTGGCAGCGAAGGTTTCCCACGGATTGGCGGCAACCTGCTTCATGCCCAGCGAGATGCGGCGACGCTCCTCGTCGACGTCCAGGACCATGACTTCAACTTCGTCACCGACCTGCACAACCTTGGACGGGTTGACGTTCTTGTTGGTCCAATCCATCTCGGAAACGTGCACCAGACCTTCGACGCCCGGCTCGATTTCGACGAATGCGCCGTAATCGGTGACGTTGGAGACCTTGCCGAACACGCGGCTGTTGGCCGGGTAACGACGGGCGATGTTATCCCACGGATCTTCGCCCAGCTGCTTCAGGCCCAGCGAAACGCGGTTGCGCTCGCGGTCGAACTTCAGCACGCGCACGTCCAGCTCGTCGCCGACRTTSACGACTTCGGACGGATGGCGCACGCGCTTCCATGCCATGTCGGTGATGTGCAGCAGGCCGTCGATGCCGCCCAGGTCCACGAATGCGCCGTAATCGGTCAGGTTCTTGACGACACCCTTCAGGATCGCGCCTTCCTGCAGCTTGTCCATCAGCTGCTCGCGCTCTTCCGAGTGCTCGCTTTCGACGACAGCGCGGCGCGAGACCACGACGTTGTTGCGCTTGCGGTCAAGCTTGATGAGCTTGAATTCCAGCTCCTTGCCTTCCAGGTAGGCCGGATCGCGCACGGGGCGCACATCGACCAGGGAACCCGGCAGGAAGGCGCGGACATCCTTGATGTCCACGGTGAAACCACCCTTGACCTTGCCGCTGATGCGACCGGTGATGGTTTCGTTCTTTTCCAACGCTTCTTCCAGCTCGTCCCACACCATCGCGCGCTTGGCCTTCTCGCGCGACAGGACGGTTTCACCGAAGCCGTTCTCGATCGAGTCGAGGGCGACCTTGACGATGTCGCCTTCGGCAACATCGATTTCGCCAGCGTCGTTACGGAACTGTTCGATCGGCACGATGCCTTCCGACTTCAGCCCGGCGTTGATCACCACGACGTCGCCGCGGACTTCAACAACGGTACCGCTGACGATGGCGCCCGGCTTCAGCTTGGCCAGGTTGGCCTGGCTGGCTTCAAACAGTTCGGCAAATGATTCGGTCATTAGATTTACTCTGTTGGACACATGGGTCGGTTGGCTTCCCTTCAGGGAATGGCTACCGCCCGCCTGTTGGTCGACCCCGGAAATGCAGGTCGTGTGTGGAAGTAGGAAAACCGCCACGCATCATTGCGCGACGGAGCTTTTACAGCACTGCAGATGCGCGACCTCCACCGATGCTGCTGGCAGAGCTCCCGCGCGAACGGATCAGGCAGCCGGAACCGGAAGCAGATCCATCACTCTGGCAACGACATCTTCGATGCCGATGCCTGTGGTGTCGATGAGGACAGCATCGTCTGCCGGCTTCAGGGGCGCCACGGTACGCTGAGCATCACGGGCGTCGCGGGCCATGATCTCGCGCAGGAGGTCTTCAAAGTTAACAGAAACCCCCTTGTCTTTCAACTGCTTATGCCGGCGCTCGGCGCGCTCCTCGGCACTGGCGGTCAGGAAGACCTTGTAGGGGGCGTCCGGGAAGATCACCGTACCCATGTCGCGGCCGTCGGCAACCAGCCCCGGCTCCATCCTGAATGCGCGCTGGCGCTCCTTCAGGGCGGCCCGGACCTCGGGGATGGCGGCAATCGCCGACGCCAGCGCCCCGGTGGTCTCCAGCCGCAGCTCGTCGGTGGCGTCGGTGCCATTGACCAGGACCCGCATGCCATCGCCCTGCTCGACGAACTGGACATGCGTATCAAAGGTGCAGCGCACCAGCGCGGAAGCATCGGAGGTGTCGATGTCGGCCCAGCTGGCCGCCACGCCGACCGCGCGGTACAGAGCACCCGAATCCAGGTAGTGCCAGCCCAACCGGCGCGCCACGATGCGGCTGATGGTACCCTTGCCGGCCCCTGACGGGCCGTCGATGGTCAGGACGGGAACGAGTGGATTCATGGGGGTCCTTGCGCGTGTGAAGGGGGCATTCTAGCCCCTGCCGGACACCCCGCAACGGGCCTTTTGTGCAACCACTTGAAACCATGGGGAAAAGCCCGGTAGAATGGCGGGCTTGAACGAGCGTCCACTGCCGATTGTCTTTCGCATATCGCGGCCACGCTCCACCCGAACAACTACTGTTTACGCCGAGGTATGCCATGAAAGTTCTGTCCTCCCTGAAGTCGGCGAAGGCCCGTCACCGTGACTGCAAGGTCGTGCGTCGTCGTGGCAAGATCTTCGTCATCTGCAAGTCGAACCCGCGTTTCAAGGCGCGTCAGCGCTAAGCCCAACGGTCCTTGTGACCGCGGCTGGCCCCACGCGGGGCCGACCCGATGCAAAAAACCGCCTTCGGGCGGTTTTTTTTG
>NZ_JBFTOJ010000160.1:0-9482 GCF_056397905.1 Stenotrophomonas sp. 05L414_2 | reverse complement strand
GTGCCTTGGCGGTGCTCTCGCCGACGTGCTCGATGCCCAGTGCGAACAGCAGTCGCTCCAGCGTCGCATCACGGCTGGCATCGATCGCAGCGATCAGGTTGTCAGCCCATTTGGTCGCGATCTTCTTCGTGTTCCATTCGAAGGCTGCCGGCTGCGCCAATGCCTGCGCGCGCCACCCCGCATCGTTGCCATCCAGTTTCAACACAGCGTTGAGCACCGCGCCACTGCCTTCTGCCGGCAGGTGCAGTTTCAGGCCGGCCGCGAGCGCGGAAGGATCTTCAGCATCCAGCACCAGCTTCAGGTGCAGCAGCTGGTCGCGGGTGAGGCGGTACAGATCAGCCACGCTCCTGACGATGCCGGCGTCCACCAGGGTTTCGATGTACTTGTCGCCAAGACCGTCGATATCCATCGCCCGTCGCGAGGCGAAGTGGGCGATGGCCTCCTTGCGCTGCGCCGGGCAGGACAGCTCGCCCGAACAACGCCAGGCAGCAGCCCCTTCCTCGCGCACGATCTCCGAGCCGCACACCGGGCAGCTGGTCGGCATCTGCCAGGGCGTGGTGCCGGCGGGACGGCGGTCGAGAATGACGCTGACCACTTCCGGAATCACATCGCCGGCACGGCGCACGATCACGCTGTCGCCCACGCGCACATCCAGGCGCGCGATCTGGTCGGCGTTGTGCAGGGTGGCATTGGAGACGATCACACCGGCCACCGCGACCGGCGCAAGGCGCGCCACCGGGGTGGCAGCACCGGTGCGGCCGATCTGGATTTCGATGGCCTCCAGCGTAGTGCTCTGTTCCTGCGCCGGGAACTTGTGCGCGATGGCCCAGCGTGGTGCGCGCGACACGAAGCCCATGGCCTGCTGGCCGGCGCGGTCATCGAGCTTGTAGACCACGCCATCAATGTCGAATGCCAGGCCGTCGCGACGCTCGCCGATGTCACGGTAGTACGCCAGCAGACCGTCCCTGCCTTCCACCACCTTGCACAGGTCGCTGACCGGGAAACCCCAGTCGCGAAGCTGCGCCAGCGTGCCCGAGTGCGTATCGGGCAACTCACCGCCCTGCACTTCACCGGTACCGTAGGTGAAGAAACTGAGCCTGCGCTGCGCGCTGATCTTCGGGTCAAGCTGGCGCAGCGAACCGGCCGCGGCATTGCGCGGATTGGCCAGCATCTTGCCACCGTGCAGGCGCGCGCGCTCGTTGTAGGCCTCGAAGTCGGCGCGGGCCATGTAGACCTCACCGCGCACTTCCAGTACATCCGGCCAGTCCCTGCCTTTCAGGCGCTTGGGAATGTCGCCGATCTCGCGCAGGTTGGCAGTCACGTCCTCACCGGTGCTGCCATCGCCCCGGGTGGCGCCCAGCACGAAATGACCGTCCTCGTAACGCAGGCTGATCGCCAGGCCGTCCATCTTCGGTTCGGCGGAAAAACGCAGGGTGCCGCGGCGCAGGCGCTCATCGATGCGGCGAACGAAGTCGGCCACTTCCTCATCGCTGAAGGCGTTAGACAGCGACAGCATCGGTACCGCATGGGTGACTTCGGCGAAGCGGCCGGACGGGCGTGCCCCGACCTGCTGGGTCGGGCTGTCGGCACGGGCGAGATCGGGATGCTCGCGCTCCAGCGCCTCCAGCTCGCGCACCAGGCGGTCGTAGTCGACGTCGGGGATCTCCGGCGCATCCAGCTCGTGATAGGCGCGATTGGCCTGGGCGATCTGCCGGCGCAGGTCTTCGGCACGTTCGGCGGGGCTGGGGCTCATCGGAGTCCGCGGGTTCTGGGATGGCCGTGAATTCTACCGCGCCTGCGCGCAGCACCTTGTAGAGCCGGGCCATGCGGGACTGGCGGCGAGCAACGGTCGCGCATGATTGGAGACGCTGCATACCCCCTTGCCCGCACTGACCACCAGCGCTAGCGTGCGTCGGTCGCCCTTCCGGAACCGCCCCCTGTGACCTTGCCTGCCTCCCGTCGCCACTTCCTGCAGCTGGCCGGTGCCGGTCTCGCCCTCGCCAGCAGCGGCCTGCCCCGGTCGGCCCAGGCACAGCCGGCGACCGTTGCGCCGCCACCCGCCGATGCGGGCGCGGTGCTGCTGAACTTCAACGAATGCCCCTATGGCCCCTCGCCGGCCGCCCAGCAGGCGGCGCTCGACAGCATCGCCAGCTGCGGCCGTTACCGCTTCGCCCTGGCCGGTGAGGTGCGCGACGCATTCATCGCCCAGGCGGGCATTCCCGCCAACCACGTGCGCCTGTATCCGGGCTCCAGCGAACCGCTGAACCGTGCGGCGACACTGTGGACCGGCCCGCAGGCGGGCCTGGTGGTGGCCGACCCGACCTTCGAGACGCTGGGCGAGATGGCTGCCTCGCGTGGTGCCCACGTGCAGAAGGTACCGCTGCGCGGCGATGGCGCGCACGACCTGCGCGCGATGGCGGCCGCCGCGCACGCGCGACCGACCGGCCTGCTGTACGTGTGCAATCCCAACAACCCCACCGGCTCGATCAGTCCGGCCAACGAGCTGGCCTGGCTGCTGGCCAACAAGCCCGCAGGTACCCGGGTGCTGCTGGACGAGGCCTATCTGCAGTACAGCGAACAGCCCAGCCTGATTGCACAGGTGGCCCAGCGCGATGACCTGATCGTGCTGCGCACCTTCTCCAAGCTGTACGGCATGGCCGGCCTGCGTCTTGGCGTGGCTGCAGCGCATCCGGAGCGCCTGCGCGAGCTGGCGAGCCTGGGCGAGAACCCGCTGCCGGTGCCCGCCCTTGCAGCGGCACTGGCCAGCCTGCGCGACCCGCAGTTGATCCCGCAGCGACGTCTGCAGAACGCCAAGGTCCGGCAGGCCACCATCGCCTGGCTGGGCAAGCGTGGCTTTGACTGCCTGCCGACCGAAGCGAACTGCTTCGTGGTGGATGTGCAGCGCGACGGCGCGGCCTTTGCCAAGGCGATGGCGGACAACGGCGTGGTGATCGGCCGCAACTGGCCGATCTGGCCGCAGCGCGTGCGCGTGACCGTGGGCACCGAGGAAGAGATGGCGCGCTTCCGCAGCGCGTTCGCGAAGGTAGCCGGCGTACCGGCCTGACCCTATCCACGCATGGCGTGGATCTACTGTTGTGGGTGCCGACCGTTGGTCGGCACGCCAGGACCTGCCGCGCTTACCAGCGCGGGGTCTTGGTCAGCGGCGGCGCCTGGTGCTGGCGGTCATAGGCGCGCAGCTCATCACGGATGTGGGCGATGCGCTGGCGGCCGAGCGCGTTGCGGCTGTCATCCAGCACCACACCATCGAGCAGTTCAGCCATGCGCTGCACGGTCGGCAGCATCTTCTCCCAGGCGTCCAGCGCGGTCAGCGGTGCCGGCAGGGTCAGGAAGAAGGCGATGGCCGGGGTTTCCATGGCGCGGATGTTGCCCATGTCGAAGCTGCCCGGCTTCATGATGCTGGCCATCGAGAAAATCGGGCCTCGCTCGGGATGCCCCTCCACCAGCCGGTGGAAGACATTCATGTGGCCAAACACCAGGCCGGTCTTCTCCGCTGCCACGACGATGTCTTCGCCGCGCAGCTGCTCACCGGCGCGGGCGGCCACGAACAGCGAAACGATCTTGTCGAAATCCTGCGTCGCGCGCTTGCCCAGGTCGCTGGCCGCGCCATCGACATCGGGCAACCCCAGTTCGGCCTGCTCGACCGTCTCGCCCATGCCAGGCTCGACGCGGTCGCCGGCCACAGGCACGCCATCCTCGCCCAGCACCGGCTCGCGACGCTCGCCGCTGGTCGGTTCGGCGCTATCGAGGCGACGGCCCTGGGGCTTCTTTTTCGGGCGGCCAAACAGGAAGATCGCAGCGACCAACAGCAGGCCGGCGGCCAGGATGCCGATGCGCAACAGTGCCGTGTCGGACATTCGTTAGGTTCTCCGGCTAGTTCATTCAGGTAACTAGGATGGCACGTCAGGCCGCGCCCGCCAATCGCGCGGCTTCTTCCAGGTCCACGCTGACCAGCCGGCTGACACCCGGCTCGCGCATCGTCACGCCCGACAACTGGTGCGCCGCTTCCATCGTGGCCTTGTTGTGGCTGACGAACAGGAACTGCACCTTCTCGCTCATTTCCTTGACCATGTTGGCCAGGCGGCCGACGTTGGCTTCATCCAGCGGCGCGTCCACCTCGTCCAGCAGGCAGAACGGTGCCGGGTTGAGCTGGAAGATCGCAAACACCAGCGCCACGGCGGTCATCGCCTTTTCGCCGCCGGACAGCAGCGAGATGCTCGACACGCGCTTGCCCGGGGGACGCGCCATGATGGTCACGCCGGTATCGAGAAGGTCTTCGCCGGTCAGCTCCAGGTAGGCGTGGCCGCCACCGAACAGGCGCGGATACAGCGCCTGCACACCGGCGTTGACACGGTCGAAGGTGTCCTTGAAGCGGCCCCGGGTTTCGCGGTCGATCTTGCGGATCGCATCTTCCAGGGTCTCCAGCGCGGTGGTCAGGTCCACGTGCTGCGCATCCAGATACTCCGAGCGCTGCGAGGCTTCGCCATACTCGTGGATCGCGGCCAGGTTGACCGGCTCCAGCCGGCGCATGCGACCGTCGATCTGGTGCACCGCCTGCTCCCAGTCGCCCAGGCGGGCCTCTTCGGGCAGCGCGTTGATCACATCCTGCAGCACGAAACCGGCCTTCTCCACTGCGCCCTGCAGGGTTTCAGCACTGAGTACCAGCGCCTGCTGGTCCAGCTTGCGCTGCGAGATGCGCTCGCGCTGGGACAGCGCCTGCTCGTCGCGTTGGTGGCGGGTCTGCTCGTAGTTGCGCAGTTCGGCATCAATGCCATCCAGCAACGTGCGCGCTTCGGTCAGCACGCGATCGGCACGGACACGCTCTTCCAGCGCGTTCTGGTGCTCGGCCTGCAGCGATTCGACCGGGGTATCGCCTTCGTCCAGCTGCGAATGCAGTTCGCCCAGGCGTGCATCAAGCTGGCCACGCTGCGTACTCATGCGTTCCAGCGCCTGGCTCAACGACGCCACCTGGGCGCGCTGTGATTCCAGGGTCAGGGCCAACGCGTGCGAACGCTCGCGCACCGCACGAGCGGCGTCGCGGGCCAGATCACGCGCCTCGGTCAACTGACGGCGTTCGCCCTCCAGGCCCTGCCGGTTCGACTCCAGGTCACCCATGCTGTTGACCGCATTCTCCAACCGCGCACGCGCTTCACGCGCCTGCTCGCGATTGATGTCCAGGGTCTCCAGCAACTGGCTGAGCTCGCCTTCGATACGGTCGATGCGCGTACGTGCCGCCTCCACCTTGCCCTGCTGGCCCTGCAGCTGGCCGGCCAGTTCGGACACCGCGCGGTGCGCCAGGTACAGCGCACGCTGCGCATCCTCGCGCTGCTGTTCGGCGGCCAACAGGTGCTCGCGGAAACCGGCCAGCTGTTCTTCCAGTTCGGCTTCGCGCGATTGCAGCTGCTCGATCTGCTCGCGCAGTTCGTTGATTTCGCGTTCGCGCAGCAGCGCGCCCTGCTTGGCGGCGCCGGAGCGCGACACGCGCACCCAGCCTTCGCCCAAGCGTTCACCGCCCTGGGTGATGATGGAATCGCCCTCGGGCAGGCTGGCCTGCAGTGCATTGGCTTCGGCAAGGTCACGCGCGCCGTGCAGGCGTGCAAGCAGGCGCCGGATCGGCGCTGGTCCACGCACACGTGCAGCCAGCGAGGTCGGCGCGACCTTCAGGTCCGCACCGTCATTGGCAACCAGCGCGATGCGGCCTTCGCCCAGCTCACCCAACGCATCGACCAGGCTGGCCGGGTCGTCGACCAGCACGCCTTCGATCAATTGACCGAGCGCGCTTTCCACTGCGTTTTCCCAACCCGCATCAACATCCAGGCGCTCACCCACGCGCGCGGCCGAATCCAGCCCACGCGACTTCAGCCACGCCACCGCCGCGCCCTGCTCCTGGCCGAGTGCAGCCTGCTGCAGGGTTTCCAGCGAAGACAGGCGCCCGCGCAGGCCATTGACCTGCTTGCGCAGCTCGGCCAGCTCGTTCTGCCCGTTGCGCTGCTGCTCCTGCACGGCGGCGACACCGTGCTTGCGCTCCTCGACCTGCTCGGTCAGCTCATCCAGCGCGGTCTTCTGCGTATCGTGCTGCAGGTGCAGCTGCTCGAAGACTTCATCCAGTGCATCCACGTCCAGCCCGGCACGTTCGGCCGCCAGCGCTTCGCGGCGACGATCGGCATCAAGGATCTGCTTGTCCAGGTAGTCCACGCGGGTGCGCTCGACCTCGCCGGCGCGCGAGGCTTCCGAGCTCTGCGAGGTGTGCTGCTCCCAACGCTGCTGCCAATCGGACAACCGCGCTTCGGCCTCACGCAGGCCTTCCTGCTTGATCTCGTTTTCTTCCTGCAGCGCTTCCAGCTGCGGGGTAGCCGCATCGACCGCTTCGCGCAGCACCATCAGCTTGGCCTCGTCGCCGCTGATGTGCTGGCCCAGTTCGGCCAATGCCTGGCGGGTTTCATCGCGCGCCTTGTGCAGGCGCTGCGACAGTTCGCGCTGGTGCTGGATCTGCTGTTCGAGGCGGGCCAGCGTGCTGCCCACCTGGTAGACCTCGGCCTGCGCGGCATTGAGCGCGTCGGCAGCCTCCTCGCGGCGCACGCGGGAAGTCTCGATCCGCGCCTCAGCGTCGCGCTGGTCGGCAATCAGCTGCTGCAGCTTGGTTTCTTCCTGCGACAGCCCTTCGCGCAGCTTGGACAGGCGACCATCCAGGCCACGGTATTCCAGCGCCTTCCACTCCGCATCCTTGACCCGGCGCTCTTCCTGCAACGCCTGGTACTGCTCGGCCTGCTTGGCCTGCCGCTTGAGGTGCTCGAGCTGCTTGGTGATTTCCTCGCGCAGGTCGCCAAGGCGATCCAGGTTCTCGCGGGTGTGGCGGATGCGGGTCTCGGTTTCCTTGCGGCGCTCCTTGTACTTGGAGATGCCGGCGGCCTCTTCCAGATACACGCGCAGGTCTTCCGGGCGCGCCTCGATGATCTGGCTGATCATGCCCTGCTCGATGATCGAGTAGCTGCGCGGGCCCAGGCCAGTGCCGAGGAACAGGTCGGTGATGTCGCGACGACGGCACTTGGTGCCGTTGAGGTAATAGTTGCTGCTGCCGTCGCGGCTGACGGTACGCTTGACCGAGATCTCGTTGAACGAGGCGTACTCGCCGGAGATCGTGTGGTCGGAGTTGTCGAAGATCAGCTCGACGGTGGCCTGCGAGACCGGCTTGCGGGCATTGGAACCGGAGAAGATCACGTCGGTGAGCGAGTCACCACGCAGGCGGCTGGCCGAACTTTCGCCCATGACCCAACGCACCGCGTCGATGATGTTCGACTTGCCGCAGCCATTGGGTCCCACCACGCCGGTCATGTTGGTCGGCAGGTGCAGGGTGGTCGGATCGACGAAGGACTTGAAGCCGGACAGCTTGATCGTGGAAAGACGCATGGCGTGATTGGGTTCCGGGCAAGGGCCTTACGGCCGCCACCATAGTGGATGTCAGGTCAGCCAGCACCTCAAGCCCTTGATTTCAAAAGAATTCAACAAGGCCAAGGGTGACGCAATGGAATGAGTATAGCGGGGCCAATGTTCCACGGGCGGGATGACCGTGGGAGGAGGCTCAGCGCTCACGCCCGCTCGTGCTTCCAGGCTCTGCCGGAGGCCGCCCCGTAAACCGACCCGGGTCCGGAAAATGAGGCCAACGCATTGATCTTCATGGATTCATCCAGGATCTATCGGCACAGGCGCGGCAGGCCAAGCACCGACCCGGCCGGACGGGCCGCCCCAAAACAAAACGGGCACCCTTGCGGGCGCCCGTTCTGGTGATACCAGGCCTTGCGGCGTGGGATCAGGCCTTTTCGGCTTCAACCACGACCTTGACGGTGGTCTCGACGTCCGCGTGCAGGTGCACCAGGACTTCGTACTCGCCAATGTTGCGGAAGGCGCCTTCGCCCAGGATGACTTCGCTCTTGCTCAGCGCCAGGCCGGCAGCGGTGAAGGCATCGGCGATTTCGCGCGCGCCGACCGAGCCGTACAGCTTGCCTTCGGTCGAAGCGTTGGCGGCGACGGTCACGCTCGCGCCTTCCAGCTTGGCCTTGCGGGCTTCGGCTTCAGCGTGGATGGACTGGGCCTTGGCTTCGTAATCAGCGCGCTTGGCTTCGAACTCGGCCTYGTTGCTCTCGGTGGCCGGAACGGCCTTGCCCTGCGGCACGAGGAAGTTACGGCCGTAGCCCGGCTTCACGTCGACCAGGTCGCCCAGGTTGCCGAGGTTGGTGACTTTCTGCAGGAGGATCAGCTGCATGGTATTGCTCCAGATAAGTTATTCGTTAGCGAGGCGCGGGCCCCGCAACAAAGGCTGTCCGAATAGCTGGCACAGCGGGGGCAGCGCGAAGCTGCCCCGCCGGCATCAGACGTCGTGGTTGTCGGTGTACGGAATCAGGGCCAGGAAGCGAGCGCGCTTGACGGCGGTCGCCAGCTGACGCTGGTACTTCGACTTGGTACCGGTGACGCGGCTCGGCACGATCTTGCCGTTCTCGGTCAGGTACTGGCGCAGGGTGTTGAGATCCTTGTAGTCGATCTCCTTGACACMTTCGGCCGTGAACTTGCAGAACTTGCGGCGACGGAAGAACTTGGACATGTCAGTGCTCCTTAGGCGGCCGAAGCGGCGTCGTCGCCGGCATCGTTGTCAGCGGCGGGGGTGGTTTCGCCTTCTTCGTCATCACGACGACGACGCTCACCACGCTCGGGCTTGTCGCCCTTCTCGTCCTTGCTCTTCATGATCAGCGACTGCTCGGTGTCAGCCTCGTCACGCTTGATGACCAGGTTGCGCAGGACGGCGTCGTTGAAGCGGAAGCTTTCGGTCAGCTCGGTCAGCACGGCCTGGTCGACTTCGATGTTCAGCAGCACGTAGTGCGCCTTCACCAGGTTCTGGATCGGGTACGCCAGCTGGCGGCGGCCCCAGTCTTCCAGACGGTGGATGGTGCCGTTGCCGTTCTCGACCAGCGACTTGTAGCGCTCGATCATGGCCGGGACCTGCTCGCTCTGGTCCGGGTGGACCATGAACACGATTTCGTAATGACGACTCATGTTTTTCTACCTTTCGGATGTGGCCTTGCGGCCGGACAGCCCCCCGCCGTTGATACCGCGGTGGGGCAAGGGATCCTGCCAAGGAGGCAGGAAGCCGCGCATTATGGCGCAGATGGGGCTGCCGGGCAACCGGCGAGCCGCAGACCGACCTGAACATGGTAGCGCCGGGCCATGGCCGGCGAACGCGGAAACCGCCCCGGGCTACCCCAGGTCCACATGCAGGCGGTGCTGGCCGCATTGCAGGCACTGGAACAGGCAGCCAACCATCTCCCCGTCCCGGCTCAGGTGTTCCAGCAACCAGTCGGCGTCGCGCGGGTTGACCTCGGCCACGTCCGGCCGGACCTGGTCGAGGATGGGCAGGAGGTCCTCGCTGCCGGCAAAGCCGAGGAAGGCGCAGGGCCGTTCACAATGGCTCAGCC
>NZ_JBFTOJ010000159.1:0-9632 GCF_056397905.1 Stenotrophomonas sp. 05L414_2 | reverse complement strand
GACCGTTGGCGCCATGGATGGCGCCATCGAGCCCCCATGGACGGGTTTACGGCGTGTCCTGCCTACCCACACCGCCCCGCCATCCCACGGAATGCCCGCTGTTGCCGTTGCTGTTGCCGTTGCTGTTGCTTGAATGTCGTAGCAGGTGCAGGGCGCAGCCCTGCTCGACCAACCTCACACCGTGATGGTCTGGGTCAGCGATTCCCAGGTCGGCGGCACCGGCCAGGACGCGGCCTGGTTGCCATCCAGCACCCGCCGCAGGTCGCGCGGATCAATCTGCGGGGCCAGCACATGCACCAGCTCCAGCGCGTAGTCGCGCAGCACCCGGTCGCGCGGCAGCACCGCCCAGGCGACGCACTCGGTGATCGGCGCCGGCGCTGGCCATACCCGCAGATCCTCGTCGTTGGCGCTGATCGCCATCTCGGCCAGCAGACCTACCCCCAGACCCGTACGCACATAAGTCTTGATCAGGTCCGCATCCAGCGCCGTCAGCGCCAGATCGGGTACCAGGCTCTGCGCGGCAAAGGCGCGCTGCAACGAGGAGTTGGGACGGGTCGAGGATTCGTAGCTGATCAACGGCTGTCGCGCCAATGCCGCCAGGTCCGGTGCGCGCCCGGCGCGATCCAGCGGATGGCCCTTGGGCACCACCACCAGCCGCCGCCAGCGGAACAGCGGCACGGCGATGCCATCGCTGGGTTCACTGCCGGCGGTACTGATGATCGCGATATCGGCATCGCCCTGGTTCAGCCGGTCCAGCGCATCGGCCTCACCGGCCTGCTGCAGGTGCACGCTGACCTGCGGATAGGCCTGCTTGATGCGCGCCACCGCCGGCGGCAGCACGAAACGCGCCTGGGTGTGGGTGGTGGTCAGGATCAGCTGGCCCTGGCTCTCGCGACGCTGGTTGGCCGCGTAGGTGCGGATGTTGTTGGCCTCGGACAGCACCGCGCGGGCGCGGCTGATCACTTCGGTGCCGGCCGGGGTGACCGACTCCAGGCTGCGCCCCTTGCGTACGAACAGCAGGAAGCCCAGTTCGTCCTCCAGCTGCTTGAGCTGCTTGGACAGCCCAGGCTGGGTGGCATGCACGCGCGAGGCGGCGAGCGTGATGTTCAGCTCGGCGTCGGCGATGGCAACCAGGTAGCGCAGCTGGGTCAGCGTCATGGCAGGCGGGCGATGTGGGGGCGGAGGTCCACTCTAGGGTCAATTGCCGTCACCAGCTTATAACCAAAGGTTGTTTAAGAAAGGTATCTGGTCATTTCCGGGCGTCATATGCCGGCGCTACGGTCAGCCGGCAGCCGCTGGCCTGAACAGCCAGCCCACTTCCTTTCCGCCCGCCGAGCCCGGCGCGGCCTGTTCCTGGAGCGCTCCCATGGCCCTGTACGACTCCATCCTCGACACCATCGGCAACACCCCCATCGTCAAGCTGCAGCGACTGGCGCCGCAGGGCGTGACCCTGTACGCCAAGGTCGAGTCCTTCAATCCGGGCGGCTCGGTGAAGGATCGCCTGGCGCTGGCGATCATCCTCGATGCCGAACAGCGTGGCCTGCTCAAGCCGGGCGACACCATCGTCGAAGCCACCTCGGGCAACACCGGCGTCGCCTTGGCGATGGTGGCGGCCGCACGCGGCTACAAGTTCGTGGCGACCATGGTCGAGACCTTCTCGGTGGAACGCCGCAAGTTGATGCGGGCCTACGGCGCGAAGGTCATCCTGACCCCGGCCGCCGAGCGCGGCAGCGGCATGGTGCGCAGGGCGCGCGAGCTGGCCGAGGARCACGGTTGGTTCCTGGCCAGCCAGTTCGCCAACCCGGCCAACCCGGCCTACCACCGCAACACCACCGCCGCGGAGATCCTGCGTGATTTCGCCGGCAAGCGGCTGGACTACTTCGTGAGTGGCTGGGGAACCGGCGGCACCTTGACCGGCGTCGGCGAAGTACTGAAGGTCGCCCGCCCGGACACCCGCATCATCGCCACCGAGCCGGCCGGCGCCGCCTTGCTGAAGGGCGATGACTGGAAGCCGCACAAGATCCAGGGCTGGACCCCGGACTTCGTGCCCGATGTACTCAACCGCAATGTGGTGGACGAACTGGTGACGGTGGAAGATGACCGCGCGATCGCCACCGCCCGCCGGCTGGCGGCGGAGGAAGGCATCTTCGTCGGCATCTCCGCCGGTGCCACGGTTGCGAGCGCACTGGACGTGGCAGATCGCGCCGAACCGGGCGCGGTGATCCTGGCGATGTTGCCGGACACCGGTGAACGCTACTTCTCCACGCCGCTGTTCGCCGACGTCAATGAAGGTTCGGACGACGACTGGTTGGCCGGTCTGCCCTGATCGCCGCGTTGTCGATGACAGCAGGATGACGCCCACCCTCGCGGTGGGCGTTTGCTATTTGGGTGATCCTGTCTGGGTATTGCCGACGGAAGCGGACAGCTTTCCCCAGAAATCATAAGAGATTCACCCCGAAAACTTTCGTTTTGCCGCGTGCGGCGCTCGCTTCAGCCTGCGTGAAGGCGCCGCCGGCCATCGTGCATGAACAGCGCGGATCGCAGTGCATGAGACGGTCATGACGCAGCATCGATGCCCTGTCCCGCAAGATGCGGGTGCAGCCAGCGTGGGCACGGCGCGCAACAACTACAGGCAGGAGACGGACGCATGAAGATCGAAGTGTGGCAGGGCGACATCACGGCCCTGGCGGTGGATGCGATCGTCAACGCGGCCAATGAATCACTGCTCGGTGGCGGCGGTGTCGACGGCGCCATCCATCGTGCGGCCGGCCCTGGCCTGCTGGCCGAGTGCGAGCGTCTGCCGGAGCTGCGCCCCGGTGTGCGCTGCCCGACCGGTGAGGTGCGCGCAACCGATGCCTATGCGCTTCCGGCACGGCACGTACTGCATACGGTCGGTCCGGTCTGGCACGACGGCCAGCGCGACGAACCGGCATTGCTGGCGAACTGCTACTGGAAGTCGCTGCAGCTGGCCGAATCACTGAACCTGCAGTCGATCGCGTTCCCGGCCATCAGCTGCGGTGTGTATGGCTATCCGCTGTACCAGGCCGCACAGATCGCGGTCACCGAAACACTCGCCTGGCAGCGCAGCCACGCCCAGCCGATGCGGATCGTGCTGGTGGCGTTCAACACGGCGACCGCCAAGGCCTACCAGCAGGCACTGTCGGCCGCAGGCCAGGTCGCCGACAGCGGGCGCGGTTCGCTGCTGTCGCCCTTGGGCGATACCGGCTTCGTGCCGGCGCATTGAAACAACGACGGACGTGGAAAAAAAAAAGGCCGGGCATTGCCCGGCCTTTTCGTTTGCGTCCTCGTGGCGGCGTCAGTCCGTCGCTTCAGCGGCAGCGTCGGCGGCCGCCGTAGCAGCAGCTGATGCCGCGGCCGACGCGGCGCCGTCGATCTGCACGCGCACTTCCACCATGCCCGCTTCATCGCTCAGGCTGGACACGTCCACGGTGTAGTGGCCGGCCGGCAGCGATTCTTCCACGCGTGCGTTGGTGCCGTTGCCACCATCGTCATTGACCAGCTCCACGTCGCCGCCGACCACGCGCAGTACCGTATCCACCTGGCTGGAAATGGCGTCCAGGCGCACATCGGCCGCACGCGGCAGGCTCAGCAGGAAGCGGCGGCGGCCTTCGCCATCGAGCATGGCAAACACACTGCCGGTGTTCGGCAGGGAGGTGCCATCACGCATGACCATGTTGGCCGGCAGCTCGGTGCGCTTGGCCGTCAGTTTGAAAGCGCCGGTACTGGCTTCATCCAGGCTGCGCACGCGCAGGGTGTACTTGCCCGGTTCCAGCGGCATGCCAATGCGCGAATTGGTGTCATCACCGCCATCGTCGTTCTCCGACTGGACGCCGTTGCCATCCAGCTTCAGCACCGTATCGAACGCCTTCGATTCCAGGCGGATTTCGTACATGCCCGCCTTGTCCACCTGCAGGGTGTAATCCTGCGACTTGGAGACCAGCAGGTCGGCGATCTCACCTTCGGCCACCATCGGCTTGCCGTCATACGGCACCAGTTTCTCGGCGCGCAGGCGGTACGGACCGAAGGCTGAGGGGCCGTCGGCATTGATGGCCACCTGGTAGCTGCCAGTGCCGTTGGCGCGGAACGCCAGCGAAACGTCGTTGCCGCGCTCGTAGTCCGAGTTGCTGCTGGCCACCAGCACGCCATTGTTGAACACGGCGATCGAGCCGCGAAGCGCACCGGTCAACGTGATGCCGGCCAGTTGCTTGTCTTCCAGCTTCAGCTGGTACAGCTGATGGTGGCTGCCATCGTTGAAATTGACGCCGCTGCGCGAGGTGATTTCGCCGGAGACCGGCTTGTCGAACTCCAGCGAGGGAGCCTTGCCCATGTCCGTGCTGCCACCCATCCGGTTGCAGCCGCCGACAGCCAGCACCGTGGCCACGGCCAGCGTGATTGCGGTGATACGCATGTTCCTTCTCCTTGGCCTTCCATGTATGCCCCCCGCACTGGCCTGGCGTGCGGGAGGCGGCAACGATACCGGCAAAAGCAAACGCCGGCATGATGCCGGCGCTGCCGTGTTCAGTTCATGCTGCGCAACGGCGGATCAGCCGTTCCACTTGCCCAGCGCGGCCTGGCCGTTCTCCTTGGCGCGCTCGTAGACGGTCTTCTGTGCTGCGGCGTAGTTGCCCTTCATGTCCTTGGCCCACAGCTTCAGTGCCGCCTGCTGCATGGCACGGCCATAAGAGAAGCTCAGCGGCCACGGCAGGTTGCCCATCTGGTTCATGGCGTTGAGGTGGGCGGTGGACTGCTCATCGCTCTGGCCACCGGACAGGAACACCACGCCCGGCAGGATCGCCGGCACGGTGCTCTTCAGGCACATCACGGTCGATTCGGCCACTTCCTCGACATCGGCCTGCTCGTCGCAGCCCTTGCCGGAGATGACCATCGAAGCCTTCAGGATGGTGCCTTCCAGCAGCACGTTCTGCTGGTACAGCGCGTCGAACAGCGAACGCAGGGTGGCTTCGGTGACTTCGTAGCAGGTCTCGATGTCGTGCTCGCCGTCCATGATCACTTCCGGCTCGACCATCGGCACCAGGCCGCATTCCTGGCACAGCGCGGCGTAGCGGGCCAGCGCATGCGCGTTGGACTCGATGCAGGTGCCCGACGGAATGCTCTCGCCGATGTTGATGACCGCACGCCACTTGGCAAAGCGCGCGCCCAGCTTGTAGTACTCCTGCAGGCGCTCGCGCAGGCCGTCCAGGCCCTCGGTGACCAGCTCGCCCGGGCAGCCGGCCAGCGGGTGCGCACCCTTGTCCACCTTGATGCCCGGGATCATGCCGTGGTCGGACATGTACTTGGCGAACGGCACGCCGTCCTTGGTCGACTGGCGGATGGTCTCGTCGTACAGGATGGCGCCGGAAATGTGCTCGTTGAGCTTCGGCGTGGTCAGCAGCAGTTCGCGGTAGGCGCGACGGTTCTCTTCGGTGTTCTCGATGCCGACGCTGGCAAAGCGCTTGGCGATGGTACCGGTGGATTCGTCGATCGCGATGATGCCCTTGCCCGGGGCAACCATGGCCTGGGCGGTTTCAGCCAGCTGTTCGATGCTCATGTACTTCCTGTGGCGGGTGCGGGAAAAACGTAAGTATAGCCCCGCTATCCGTTGCCCCGACGTGGAGGCTCGGATGGAACCGGTTCCACTGTCTGTGCGGGACAGGAAATGTCCTGCCGGATCGGGTCAGAGCCCCTTTCGGGGATCTGACCCCGGGTCGGATCCGCGCCCGCGGCTCCGACCCGATGTGGCCACCTCTTACAGGTCGCCCAGACCGCTGGCGCGGCCGTCTTCGCCCACTTCCAGCAGGCGCAGGGTATTGGTCGCGCCGTGGGTTTCCATGTGCTCACCGCTGGTGAACACCACACGGTCGCCGGCCTGCAGCATGCCGCCCTCCACCAGCAGTCGGATGCTGCCGCGTGCGGCTTCGCGCGGAGTGAAGCCCCGGCTGTCGAAGTTGATCGGGAACACATCGCGCATCAGCGCCATCTGCCGGCGGGCGCCGTCGTGGCGGGTGACCGCGAACACCGGTGCCGAGGCACGGAATCGCGACAGGTAGCGCGCGGTGCCACCGGATTCGGTCATCGCCACGATCGCGCGCACGCCCACGTGCTGGGACAGGAACATGGTGGCCATGGCAATGGCCTGGTCGGCACGTTCCAGGTTGCGCGGCGAAGCGCCGAAGTCGGTCTCGGTCTGGAACTGGCGCTCGGCACCCAGGCAGATGCGCGCCATCGCTTCGACCGCCTTGACCGGATACGCACCGGCGGCGGTTTCGGCCGACAGCATCACCGCATCGGTACCGTCGATGACCGAGTTGGCCACGTCCAGCACTTCGGCACGGGTCGGGATCGGGCTTTCGACCATCGACTGCAGCATCTGGGTGGCGGTGATCACCACCTTGTTCTGCGCCAGCGAGGCCTTGATGATCTTCTTCTGCAGGCCCGGCAGTTCGGCATCGCCGATTTCCACGCCCAGGTCGCCACGCGCCACCATCACCACGTCACTGGCGTCGACGATCTCTTCCAGGTTCTCGATGGCCTCGGTGCGCTCGATCTTGGACACCAGCGCGGCGTAGCAGCCGTGCGATTCGGCGATCTCGCGCGCATCGTTCATGTCCTGCGCATTGCGGCAGAACGATACGGCGATGAAATCCACGCCGATCTTGGCGACGATGCCGATCAGTTCCTTGTCGCGCTCGGTCAGCGCGCCCAGCGACAGGCCACCGCCCTGCTTGTTCAGGCCCTTGCGATCGGACAACGGACCATCGTTGAGCACGGTGTTGATGATGCGCTCGCCCTGCACTTCCACCACCTGCAGCTGCATCAGGCCGTCGTCGAGCAGCAGCACGTCACCGGCGGTCACGTCCTGCGGCAGGCCGAGGTAGCTCACGCCCACCTGGGTGGCATCGCCGGGGCCGGCATCGGTGCTGGCGATCAGGTCGAAGCGGTCACCGGCCTTGAGATGCACCTTGCCCTCGGCGAAGCGCTCGATGCGGATCTTCGGGCCCGGCAGGTCTGCCAGGATGCCCACTTCCACACCCACACGCTGCGCGGCGGCGCGCACATCGGCGGCACGCTTGGCCTGGCCGGACGGGTCACCGTGGCTGAAGTTGAGGCGCACCACGTTGACGCCGGCGCGGAACAGATCCTCCAGCACGCCCGGCGGATCGGTAGCCGGACCGAGGGTGGCAAGGATCTTGGTGCGACGCTGACGCTCGAACATGATGGATGGGCCTCTCCCGTTAAAGGACGGAAATTAGCACATCCTTCACGTCCCATGTATACGGTTACAGCCTTGTGCTGCCTGACTCTGCGGGACATCGCATGGACATGTTCCGGACATACGCTGGTCTATGGCAGCGGAAACGCCGCCGGGCAAGGCCCGGCGCGCGGCATCGTCCAACTCAGGCGAGCAAGGCCAGCAGCTGCGCCGGATCACGGGCCAGCTGCCCGGCACCGGCCTCGGTCAGCTCCTGCTCGCCACCAAAGCCCCACAGCACGCCCACACTGCGCAGCCCGTGGTGACGGGCGCCCTCGATGTCCATGCGGCGGTCGCCGATCATCCAGCAGCGTTCCGGCGCCAGCTGCAGGCGATGCAGCGCCTCGCCCACCAGCTGCTGCTTGCTGCTGCGCGAGCCATCCGGGGTTGAACCGATCACGTCCTCGAACAGGCCACCGAACGGCAGATGCTCGACGATGCGGCGGGCATGCGGCTCGTTCTTGGCGGTGACCACCGCAAGGCGATGGCCGCGTGCGTGCAGCGCGCGTACCACCGCTTCGATGTCCGGGTAGATCGTATGCTCGCGCCAGCCTTCCACGTCGAAACGCTCGCGATAGAAGGCCACGGCCTGCTCCACCCGTTCGGCATCACCGAACAGCGGCGCGAACGTGGTACGCAGCGATGGGCCGATCCAGCCCAGCAACGTTTCCTGCGGCGGCACCGGGTGATCCATCTTCTGCAGCGCATAGGCGATGCAGGTGGTGATGCCCACTTCCGAATCGATCAGCGTGCCGTCCATGTCGAAGAAGAGCGTTGCACGCTCTTCTCCGTCCACCCGCGGATCGACGCTCATGCGCCGCGCGCGGCCAGGGCGGCTACCGCCGGCAGCGTCTTGCCTTCCAGGAATTCCAGGAACGCGCCGCCACCGGTGGAGATGTAGCTGACCTGCTGGGCGATATCGAACTTGTCGACCGCGGCCAGGGTGTCGCCACCACCGGCGATGGAGAACGCCGGCGAGCTGGCGATGGCGCGGGCCAGCGCTTCGGTGCCCTTGCTGAAGGCTTCGAACTCGAACACGCCGACCGGGCCGTTCCAGACCACGGTGCCGGCCTTGGCGATCAGCTGTGCGTACTGCGCGGCCGTCTGCGGGCCGATGTCCAGGATCAGGTCATCCTCGGCCACCGCATCGACGGCCTTCACTTCTGCAGCCGCGTCGGGCAGGAACTGCTTGGCGGTGACCACGTCCACCGGCAGCGGGATGTCCGCACCCCGCGCCTTGGCGTCGGCCACGATCTTCCGGGCGGTATCCAGCAGGTCCGGCTCGTACAGCGACTTGCCGACCTTGTAGCCGGCCGCCGCGATGAAGGTGTTGGCGATGCCGCCACCGACGATCAGCTGGTCGACCTTGCCGACCAGGTTGGCCAGCAGCTCCAGCTTGGTGCTGACCTTGCTGCCGGCGACGATGGCCAGCAGCGGCTTGGCCGGCGCATCCAGCGCCAGTGCCAGCGCATCCAGCTCGGCCATCAGCAGCGGGCCACCGGCAGCGACCGGGGCGAAACGGATCACGCCATGGGTGGACGCCTGCGCACGGTGCGCGGTACCGAACGCATCCATCACGAACACATCGCAGAGAGCGGCGTACTTCTTCGACAGGGCTTCATCGTCCTTGCCTTCGCCAACGTTCATGCGGCAGTTTTCCAGCAGCACCAGCTGGCCCGGCTGCACGTCGACGCCGTCGACCCAGTCACGCACCAGCGGCACCTCGCGGCCCAGCAGCACCGACAGGCGCTCGGCCACCGGCGCCAGCGAATCGGCCTCGCTCCACACGCCTTCCTTGGGGCGGCCCAGGTGCGAGGTGACCATCACCGCCGCGCCCTGCTCCAGCGCGCGCTTGAGCGTCGGCAGGGAAGCGGTGATGCGCTGTTCGGAGGTGATGCGGCCATTCTCGATCGGCACGTTCAGATCCTGGCGGATCAGCACGCGCTTGCCGGAGAGGTCGAGGTCGGTCATGCGGACGATGGACATGGGCAACTCTTTGGCTCTGGAGATGGGATGCCGGCGTGCGGCAGACG
Source organism: Stenotrophomonas sp. 05L414_2 (assembly GCF_056397905.1). Taxonomy (NCBI): domain Bacteria; kingdom Pseudomonadati; phylum Pseudomonadota; class Gammaproteobacteria; order Lysobacterales; family Lysobacteraceae; genus Stenotrophomonas; species Stenotrophomonas sp. 05L414_2. Next base: position 329 of record NZ_JBFTOJ010000159.1, on the reverse strand, counting down.
GTCATTGTATCGGGTGCGGCTGGCGGCCGCGCCGCTGCCTGCGGCAGGCTTCGAAGCAACGGCAACAGCAACGGCAACGGCCGAAGCACTGGCGCTTCGTGGTGCTGTGGGTGGGCCGGGGCGGTGTGGGCCCGCGGGGGACGCCGTGAATCAATCCCTGGAGGCTCGGGCGCGCCATCCTTGGCGCTTACGCCCCCGCGACCCCACCACCCCGGCCACGACAGGTTCATGAGGCGGAGCGGATGGCAAAGGCGAAAGCAAAGACGGTTTCTGGTGTCGGGTGAAGAAAGAACAGGTCGGAGCCGTTTTCCTGCGGAAAAAGGCTCCGA
>NZ_JBFTOJ010000158.1:0-9637 GCF_056397905.1 Stenotrophomonas sp. 05L414_2 | reverse complement strand
GCTCAGCGGCGCCGAGTTCCGGCTGCTGCGCGTGTTCCTTGACCACGCCAACCGTGTGCTCAGCCGCGACCAGCTGCTCAGCCTCACCCAGGGCCGCGATGCGGAGCTGTTCGACCGCTCGATCGACCTGCTGGTCAGCCGCGTGCGCCAGCGCCTGGGCGACGATGCGCGTGAGCCGACCTACATCAAGACCGTGCGCAGCGAAGGCTATGTGTTCAGCGTGCCGGTGCAGTTGCTGGGGCCGGAGGAATGAACGCCGCGGCGCGCCGCCTGCCGTGGCCGCGCACGCTGTCGGCGCGGCTGCTGCTGTTGCTGCTGGGTGGGCTGACTCTGGCCCATGCGCTGTCGTTCGGCCTGCTGTTCTACGAGCGCTACCAGTCCACCCGCAGCATGATGCTGCGCAACCTCGACGAGGACGTGGCCGTAAGCGTGGCCTTGCTGGAGCGCTTGCCCGCCAGCGAGCGCGAAGCGTGGGTGCCGCGTCTGGAACGGCGAACCTACCGCTATCTGCTGCGCCCGGCCGCGGCCGGCCCTGCGCCGGAGACTGATCGTGCGCGGCAGGTCACCAGCATCATCGATGACAGTCTGTGGCATCGATATCCGCTGCAGGCGCGGCAGGTCTCGCGTATGCCCGAGCGCTTCGAAGTGGAGCTGCGCCTGCACGACGGCACGCCGCTGACCATCGAGGTCACACCGTCCGGCCTGCCACTGGCACGCTGGTTACCGCTGGTGCTGATGGCGCAGCTGGCGCTGCTGCTGCTGTGCGCATGGTTGGCGGTGCGGCTGGCGATGCGGCCGTTGGCACAGCTGTCGCACGCGATGGAGCACCTGCAGCCCGGCCAGGACGGGCCGGCGCTGCCTGAAGACGGTCCCGCGGAGGTAGGCACCGCAGCAACGGCACTCAACGCACTGCAGGCCCGCATCCGGGGTCATGTCAGTGAACGCCTGCAGATCCTGGCGGCGATCTCGCACGATCTGCAGACGCCGATCACGCGGATGAAGCTGCGGGTGGAAACGCTGCCTGAAGACGCCACCCAGCAACGGCTGCTGGCCGACCTGGACCATCTGGGACAGCTGGTACGCGAAGGCGTGGCGTACGCGCGCAGCAGCCATGTGGCCAGTGGTGAGCCGGTGGCAATGGATCTGGCGGCATTCCTGTCCAGCGTGGTCGGCGATTACCAGGACGTGGGCAAGCCAGTCAGTGGTGGCGCCCCGAGCGGCCTGATCGTGCAGACGTGGCCGCAACCACTGCGGCGGGTGGTCGGCAATCTGGTCGACAACGCTTTGCGCTATGCCGGGAGCGCGGAGATTGATGCCGGTCGCGACGAGGTGGGCAGGGTGTGGATTCGGATTTCCGATCGTGGCCCCGGTATTCCCGAAGAGCAGCTGCAGGCGGTATTGGCGCCCTTCCATCGGCTGGAAAGCTCACGCAACCGGGATACCGGCGGTACCGGGCTCGGTCTGGCCATCGCCGTGCAGCTGGCGCAATCGCTCGGTGGTTCTCTACGGCTGCACAATCGCGAGGGCGGCGGTTTGCAGGCGCTGTTGCAGTTACCGGCCTGAAGTCTGGCGGGGCAGGCCATCCACGCATGGCGTGGATCTACTGCATCGTCACCGCCTTCATGACACGCTGCGGCCATGAAGGAAAGCACGCAATGACCGCAGGACGGCAGCGCTCGATGTGGGTGGCCGGTCTGTCCACGGTGGTGGAGTGGTACGACTTCACCCTGTACCTGTACTTCGCCACGGTGCTGTCGCGGGTGTTCTTCGGCGGTGGCGAAGAGGCGATGCTGGTCACCCTGGCCGGGTTCGCGGTGTCCTACCTGATGCGTCCGCTCGGTGCGCTGTGCTTCGGCCACCTGGGTGACCGGCTCGGCCGGCGCTGGATGCTGCTGGCTTCGATGGCGTTGATGGCCGCGGCCATGCTGGCCACCGCGTTGCTGCCGACCGCGGCAACTGCCGGTGCGACTGCTGGCGTGCTGTTGCTGATCCTGCGCTGCGTGATGGCCTTCTCCGTGGGCGGCGAATACACCGGCGTGGTCGCCTATCTTCTGGAAAGCGCGCCGGCGCGACGACGTGGCCTGGTCACCTCGCTGGCCTCGGCGGCCAGCGAAGTGGGCGCGTTGCTGGCGGTGGCGATCTCCGCGCTCACCGTGGCCCTGCTGCCTGCGCCGCAGCTGGACAGCTGGGGCTGGCGGATCCCGTTCTTCTTCGGCGCGGCGCTGGCACTGGTGATCCTGATCGCGCGTTCGGGCATGCACGAATCGCCGGAGTTCGAACGGCAGCGGCGCGAAGGCAGCATTCCGGCTACGCCGCTGCGGCACGTGCTGCGCAACCATCCTGGTGCGGTGGCGCGCACGTTCGCGATTTCCGCACTGGGTTCGATCACCTACTACGTGGGCATCACCTATGTGCCAGCATTCCTGCACGCACAGGGGCACGACGAAGGTGATGCGCTGTGGCTGTCGACGATTGCGGCGGTGGCGGTGATCGCGATCACCCCGCTGTGCGGGGCGCTGTCCGATCGCTTCGGGCGGCGTCCGCTGCTGCTGGGGCTGACGGTGCTGGCGGCGCTGCTGCCGCTGTCGATGTTCGGCTGGATGGCCTCTGCTGCGCCGTTGGGCATCGTGCTGGCAGCGGTGAGCCTGGCCTGTGTGGCCGGCGGTATCAGTGCGGTGGCGGCACCGGCCACGGCCGAGCAGTTCCCCGGCGAGGGCCGGGTCAGTGGTCTGGCGCTGGGGGTGACCATGGCCACCGCAGTGTTCGGCGGGGCGACGCCGTGGTTGGCGCAATGGTGGGTGGAACGCAGCGGCTGGGCGGCGGCACCGGGGGCGATGATCGCGCTGGTGGCGGTGCTGGTGCTGCCGGTGCTGTGGACGCTGCCGGAGACCGTGCCGAAGACCCGCCCCGTGTCCCGGGGCGGGCAGTGAGCGCTTAGACCTTCAGGGTCTGCTCGATGTCGGCCAGCACCGCGGCCGCATCCACGCCGATGGCGATGGACTGCAGGACATGGCCGTCCCACACGCTGGGGCCGAAACCCATGCCTTCCGGCTTGGGAATGGTCATGCCACGGGCGACGCCGTCGGTGGCCACACGCACGCTGGCGCGCTCGAACTGGAACAGCTCCGGGCGGGTCAGGGCGATGCAGGCGCAGCAGTCGTGCACGACCATGCCCTTGTGGCCGGCCTGCAGATAGAAGTCGACGTAGTCCTGCGACAGGGCGCGGACCAGTTCGGCATCGGCGCCGCCGATCGCGGCCAGCTTGTCCAGGCCGTCGCGGTTCATCTCGACGCGGGTGGTCACGTCCAGGCCGATCGCGGTGACCGGCCAGTGGGCGGTGAACACGATGTCGGCCGCTTCCGCATCGCCCCAGATGTTGGCCTCGGCCGCCGGGGTGATGTTGCCGTTGACGTGGAACGCACCGCCCATCAGTACCACGCCACGCACCAGGCCGGCGATGTCCGGGGCCTGCTGCAGGGCCAGCGCCAGGTTGGTCATGCGGCCGACCGCCACCAGGGTCACTTCACCCGGATGGGCGCGCACCAGGTCGATGATCAGCTGGTGCGCAGGACGGCTGTCGGCGGTTGCGTCCAGCGCTTCCGGCACCGGGTGGTTGCCCAGGCCGTTGTGGCCATGGATGTGTACCGGCCAGGCTTCCGGGGTGGCTTCGGGCTGCAGCGGGCCGTCGGCGCCGCGCGCGACCGGCGCGGACAGGCCCCAGGCCTGCTTCAGGTACAGCGCGTTGTGGGTGGTCGACTCCACCGAGGCATTGCCGAAGGTGGTGGTGACGCCGATCAGGTCGATCTGCGGGTGCTTGTGCAGGTACAGCAGCGCCAGCGCGTCGTCGACGCCCGGGTCGGTATCGAAAATGACTTTCAGCATGTTGTTGTTCTTCTTCTTCCGTGTGGTGCAGGGGGGCCGGCGGCCCCGAGGGCAGGCCGGCGCGCCCTACATTGTCCCATCTTCATGACAGGCAGGGCGAACCGGCGGCGGTGGTATCGTCTGCGGGCCCGAACCCGTCGCAAGGAGCTGCGCCATGCTGGCTGTGACCCTCGTCCTGATTGCCCTGGTGCTGGGGCTGAACCTGGTGGCCAGCTTCGTGGTGCTGGGCCGCGATGACCTTCCCGTCAGCAGTCGCGCCGGGCAGCTGCTGGTGGTGTGGCTGCTGCCACTGGTCGGCGCGATCGTGTGCATGGCGATGGCCACCGCCGATGGTTCGCCCGCGCGGGGCGATGGCACTGGCGGTGGCGCCTATGATTCTTCTGGTGGTTCCTCCGGCGACAGCCACAGCAGCCACAGCTACAGCAGCTCGGACTGCGGCAGCGGCGACAGCGGTGGGGGTGGTGACGGAGGCGGCTGCGGCGGCGGCGATTGAGGAGAGATTCCAGGTTGCCGGCCAGCGGCCGGCACTACCCGGACGTGACCTATCGAGGTTGCCGGCCAGGGGCCGGCACTACCGTGACCGGGCCTCGCCGGGGTAGTGCCGGCCGCTGGCCKGCAACCCCATGAACTCAGCTTCCGCCTTCGGTCGGCAATGGCGCAGGCACGTTCAACAATCCGCCGCTGGCCACATACGCAGCCAAGGCCTGGCCCTGGCTGAGCAGGTGGCGTTCCATCGTGCGTTCGGCGGCTGCAGCATCGCGCTGGCGGAAGCAGTCCATCAGTTCGCGGTGTTCGGCCAGCGACTGCGCGGTGCGGCCCGGCGCCAGCAGCTGGCGGCCGCGATGCATCTTCAGGATGCGGTGCAGGTCGTGGGTGATGCGGATCAGCCACGGGTTGCCGGCGTAATGCTGCACCGTCTCATGGATGAGGTAGTTGTTGCGGTAGTACTCGGCGATGTTGCCCTCGGCGGCCGCCGCTTCCATCGCCGCGTGCAGGTCTTCCAGCTGCTGCACGCCTGCGTCGTCGATGTGCTTGACCGCTTCATGCGCACATCGGCCTTCCAGCATCGCCATCACCGGGAACAGCTGGTTGAGGTCTTCCAGGGTAAGCCGGGTTACCCGTGCGCCGCGGCCGGCATCGATCTGCACCAGGCCTTCGGCGGCGAGCAGCTTCAGCGCTTCGCGCAGGGGCGTACGACTGATGGCCAGTTCCTCGCACAGCGCCGGTTCGTCGATCCACTCGCCCGGCGGCAGGCGGTAGTCGTAGATCCGCTCGCGCACGTGTTCGGCCACCTCCTCATACAGAGGGGCGCGCTTCTTCGGAGGACGCGGAGCGGGAGCGATGGCCATGCGGAAAGTGTAACGCCAGGTAGTGCCGGCCGCTGGCCGGCAACCCGTGATCGTTCGACGGATCCACGAGGTTGCCGGCCAGCGACCGGTACTACCGCAGGCATTTACATCCAGCCCGGCACCACGAACACCAGCCACGCCAGCAGCGGGCCAAATGCCACCACCAGGCCGCTGTAGACCAGGAAGCGGCGGAACAGCGTTTCGCGTTCTTCCTTCGCGGCCGAGGCCACCACCAGTGCGCCGTTGGTCGAGAACGGACTGACATCGACGATGGTGGAGGACACCGCCAGCGCGCATATCACGCCAGCGGCACTGAGATGACCCTGCATAAGGAACGGCACGGCCAGCGGAATGGTGGCACCCAGCACCGCCGCCGACGAGGCGAATGCGGAGACGATGCCGCCCACGTAGCAGACCAGCAGCGCGCCCAGCAGCGGGATGCCGATGCTGGAGACGCCGTGGCCGATGAAGTCCACGGCACCGGCATGTTCCAGCACGCCGATGTAGGTGACCACGCCGCAGATCAGCAGCACGGTGGACCAGCTGATGCCGTCCACCGCACCCTTCTGGCTCTGCGGCGACAGCAGGGCCAGCACCACTGCAACGGTGATCGAAACCAGGCCGACGTTGAGGTTGTAGATCAGCGCGGCCACACCCAGGCCGAGCAGGCCGATCAGGGTGAACAAGCGCTCGCGGGTCAGGCCCACCGCATCCAGTGCCACCGGATCGTTGGACAGGGTGCCACCACCGGCTGCGACCAGCGCACCGTGGCCTTCGATGGCGAACTGCCGCGACGAAGCCTGCGGGCCACCGGCCATCGCCAGCTCCGCGCTGCCCACCGTGCCCGCAGCAGTGATCGAACCGCGACGCAGCAGCGCGATGCCTCCGAAGGCGAAGAAGCAGATCGTGGCCATCATGAAGTTGAAGCCGAGGCTGGTCAGGAACACCGCCATTTCGGTGACTTCCAGGCCTGCCTTCTGCACCACGCCATTGGTGATGCTGCCGTACACGCTGATCGGCGAGAAGCCACCCGCCTGCGCGCCATGGATCACCAGCAGGCCCATCATCAACGGATTGATGTTGTACTGCTTGGCAAAGCGCAGCGCGACCGGGCCGATGATCGCAACCGCGGCCGGGCCCAGCGCGCCGAAGGCGGTCAGCACGGCGGTGATCACGAACATCACCCACGGGATGGCCACGATATGGCCGCGTACCGCTTTCACCGCCCAGTGCACCAGCAGGTCGATGGTGCCGTTCTTCTGCGCAATCGCGAACAGGTAGGTGATGCCGACCAGGGTCAGGAACAGGTCGCCCGGGAAGCCGGCGAGAACCTCCTTGCCCCCCATGTCGACCCAGAGCCCGCCGACGATGAAGGCCAGTGCGAAGGCGACGGCGCCCATGTTGATCGGCATCGCGGTGGCGACGATGAACATGATCACCAGACCGATGATCGTTGCAATTTGTGGAGTCATGCGCCCTCCCAGACACCTGATTCGCGTGTTGCACGGATGGAAGCCCGCCATCCCGGGGTATGGCCTGTTACGTACTGCGCGTTACGTACTGCTCAAACCCGTTATTGAAGCCGCTGCAGCGCGCTGCGGACCCACGCCGCCGCGCCGTCCAGGCTCTGGAATTCCTCGATCGCGCGTACCTCGCAGCACGGATAGGCCGGCGCGATCATGCGTGCCAGTGCGTTGCCCGGGCCCAGCTGCAGGAACACCCGTGCGCCGCGCTCGAAGGCCTGGCGCATCACCTGTGCCCATTCGATGGTCTGTGCCAGCTGCGCGGACAGCGTGTGCACCACCGCTGCGGTGTCGCGCACCGGCCGTGCGTCGATGCCGGCCAGCAGCGGCAGGCGCGGCGCGTGCAACGTGGTGGCCTGCAGTGCGGCGGCGAACGGTGCGACCGCCGCCGACAGCAGTGGCGTATGCGCCGGCACATGTACCGGCAGCACGCGCACCTCGGCACCCTGTGCGTGCGCGGCAGCGGCCAGCGCACGCAGTGCCGGCAGCGTGCCGCCAACGATGAAATGATCTGTGCCGTTGGCAATCGCCACGTGCGTGCCGTGGATTTCGCACAATGTCTGCACCGTCTGTCGATCCAGCCCCAGCATCGCCTGCATTCCGGCATCGACCGGACTGACGGCGTCCATGAATCGTGCACGCTGCGCCGACAGGGACAGGCAGGTGGTCACGTCGAAACTATCGGCGATGGCATGTGCCGCCAGTTCGCCGATGCTGTACCCGGCCACCACGATCGGGTCCGGCACGGCGCCGCGCAGGGCATGCCAGTGCGCGATGCTGGCGGCGCACAGCAGCGGCTGCGCCTGTGCGTTGTCGAAGCGGTCGTCGGCGGCCGCGGCCGCGAACACATCGCGCCCCAGCGCGTCGCTCGCCGCATCCAGTACCGCGCGTGCAGCGGCCATGCCGCGCACATGGTCGAACATCGCCGGATGCTGCGCACCCTGTCCGGGGCAGAGCAGGGCCAGGCTCATGCGCCCTCCTGCTGCAGCAGGAACCAGGCGCAGGCCAGCAGATCGGCACTGCCACCCGGGCTGAGCCGACGCCTCACGAACGCATCGCCGATGGACTGCAGGCGCACGCGCCAGTCCGGCGCGAAGGCGCCACCGGCGGAAAGGAATGTGGCCGCTTGTTGTTGCGCCCAGCGCAGGCCCTCGGTACCGCCGCGATGCAGCAGGTTCAGATCGTCCACCTGTGCCACCAGCTGCATCAGCGTCTGGCACAACGCGGCGTCGCGCGGCAGGCCGCTGTCCAGCGCATGGCGCAGGGCAGGCAGGGCCAGCTCGCGCAGCACCGGGTAGCCGGCGGCAGCCTGTTCGCGTACGCCGCAGACCCCATGACGCGCACGTGCGCGCTGTCCCGGGCTGTGCGGGTCCAGCGGCGCAGCGATGAGTGCGTCATTCCACTGCTGAACTGCCAGGCACACCTGCGCGCCCGACACGGCATGGCCATGCACGCGCCTGCGCTCAGCGGCGGCGGCCACCAGCAGGCCAAGGCTGAAGATCGCACCGCGATGGGTGTTGATGCCGGCGGTGGCGACCAGCATGGCCGCTTCAGCGGCAATACCGTGATCGCGCAGCACCGTGAAGGGGGCGCCCGCGGCACCGGCCCTGGCCACCGCCGTGAAGTAGTGGCGCAGGGCGAAAAGACTGCGCAGGAAAGTGCCGGCATCCATGTCGTCATGGCTGCCGCTGTCGAACGGTGTGACCAGGCCCGGCTTCGGGGCGCACGCCAGCTCGGCGTGCAGGCTGGCAATGGCCAGCCGTCCCAGGCGTGCGCTGTCGACCACCGCGTCGCGTGACGGCAACGGCTTCGGGGCGGCGATCATGCGATCGCCTCGCGCGTGGCGAACAGTGCATCACGCGCTTCCAATGCGGCTCCATCAAGGCGTTTCACCAGTACCTGGCGACTGCGGCCGGCAAGTTCGCGCCAGTTCACTGCGCCACCATCGGGCAGGCACAGCTCGCCATCAAGGCGATGCGGATGGCGGGTCTGCCATGCCAGCAACTGCGCGATCAGCGCCTCGGCCTGCGCGGCATCGGTCACCTGCCACAGCAGGTCGATGTCCGAACGCTCATGTACATAGGGCAGGGCGGTCAGCCATTGCCAGGCGAAGGCGCCGAACACACGGGCCGGCGCCAGTGCCTGCAGGTCGTGGAGTGATTCCTGCCACGGCTGTGGAACACCTGCGTCGCCTGCTGCCAGCAGCTCGCTCAACGCCGGCGGAGCGCGCATGTGCGCGACGTCGCACAGCGGTACGCGCAACGACAGGCGCTGCTTGCCTTCGGCCGGTGGCAACGGAACGCCCAATCGCAGGCGCGTATCGGCATCATCCGCGGCACGACGCGCCACCACTGCAGGGAAGCCCTGCGCGAACCAGGCGGCAAGACGCGGCTCGTGCGCGGGCAGGTCGGCCCGCCAATCGGCATCGGCCGACAGCCAGACCAGCGTGTGCCGGGCGGGCCGCTCAGGCATTGCCCTGGCTCACAGCAGTGGCTACCTGCGCAGCCAGCGTACGGCCACCCCGTTCGGCGCCCAGTGCAGCGCGATGGTCACCGTCGACGGCTGCACGCAGTGCTTCAAGCAGGTGATGCGCCAGATCGCCATCCCACAGCGATTGCACTGCGCCCATCGCCACGTAGTTCTCCACGCCCGGTGCGAACACCGGCGAGGTYAGGCTGAGCGCCTGCAGTTTTTCCAACGGTTGCTTGGTCACCCGTGCCATCGCGCGCAGATCCATCACCCGCACCTGCGCATCGGGCAGGGCATGGATGAGGTCGGCCATCAGCCCGAACGACAGGAAGCCGCCGCTGACCGATTCGCCGTAGACCAGCGTGACCAGGCGCGCGCCACGGCGGCGGGCCAGGTCCAGGGTCTGTGCGAGGT
>NZ_JBFTOJ010000157.1:0-9702 GCF_056397905.1 Stenotrophomonas sp. 05L414_2 | reverse complement strand
GCCCTGCTCGGTGCGCTGGTGTTGCTGCCCTCGTTCGCTCGCCGCAACGAGCAGTTGCACGGCCGCCTGAACAACCGGCTGGAGCATGAAATCCGGCTGGTCGACCGGGTCGGCCCGTCGGTACTGCGCCGCCACTACCGCACCCTGTCGCGACTGCGCATCCTGCTGTCCGATCGCGAGGCTGGTGCCTTCGTGGTGGTCGGCGCGGCTGCTGCGGTGCTGTTTGCCTTGACCATCGGCCGCCTCGCCATGACCGATGGCGTGACCCCTGGCCACGTCTATGCGGTGATGACCTACCTGTGGACCTTTGTCGGCAGCCTGGACGATGYACCGTCGATGGTCGACCAGCTGGCAAGGCTGAAGGACATCGGCCGCCGGGTGAGCCCGGGAATGGAGGATGCGGAGAACAACGTCCACCCCGGGCCATGAGCCACCGCAGCTGTCTAGGCGATTGTCTCCATTGCTGCGGGCAGAGCGACAACCGAGCCGCCCAGCACTTGCCAGACACCGGCCGTCTTCCCCCAGAAGCGGCAGTACCTGAAGCGGCCAGAGAAGGCTGCGCCATCGAAGGTTCCGGCCAGGGCCGCAGTGGTGAGTGCAACAGCGGTTTGATCATGCAGGGCAATCTCCACCGATTGCCATTCGGCCATGCTCAGCTTCTGGCGCCCTGAACGATGCAGGGCCAGATCATCCTGCTTGCCAAACACTTCGCCCGAAGGCCCCACAAAGATCAGGGCATCTGCAATCAGGCCATCCAGCGCGGCCACGTCGCTGGTGAGCATCGCGATGCGCAGCGCTTCTTCGAGCTGCCGTATTTCAGTGTCCATGCCGGCTCCATGGTAGTTGGGCGATTGCTGCGTCAGTGACAACCTGCCATCACTGCCGATGGGCTTCGGGCGCCAGGGTATGGATCACCCTGCCCTGCGCGTCCAGGAACTCGATGGCCCCGTAGCCTTCCGGCGTTACGGTCAGGCGCAGCCTGGCGCGGTCCTGTTGATCGTTCAGCGCGATGGCAGGGGTGCCATCGGCAGCCACCGCCATCTCGATGCGTGTTGGCGTCTGCACCCCCGGAATCAGGCGATTGTCCAGCCGCGGCTCGCGAATCAGCGGCGGCGCCTGGTTGATCGAGAACCGAACGTCGCCGTCGGGCGACACGCGCCAGCCAATTGCATCCATGGCCGGGTGGTCAAGCGCCAGTACGGCCATGCCGCCCTCGACGTCTGCGGTTCCAAAGCCACCGCGCTCGCTCCCCTTGTGGTCGTACAGCACAATGCCCGCCACATTGAAGGCTCGCTTGTACTGGATGCCATCGATGATGGGCGGTGGCGTCTGGCCCGAGAGCGTCATCCGGATCACCCCGTTCTCATCGACGATATCGATCCGCCGCGCCGTGATGCGTTCTTTGTCCGGAGCATCCACGCGGGTCTGCGGCGAGGTGCTGACGATCAGCTTCTGCAGCTGCTCGACCGAGGGGCGTTTGGGGCTGGTGGTTTCCGCCGCCAGGGCGGCCATGGAGAAAGAAGAAAGCGCGACGGCGGTTGCAATGCAGTGTGTTCGATTCATGGATTCTCCCAAGGCCAGGAATGATTCAGGCGCGGATACGGGACTACGCCGGCCATGTCAGCCACGCGCCCGGCTCGACGACCTGCACGGCCACGGCACGGTCACCGGCTGCCTTGCGAAGCCGCCCGAGCGGGTCGTCCACTTCCGCATAGTTGTCCATTCCGCTGATGCCATAGTGAATGGGCACCAGCGTGCGTGCGCCGAGGATTGCCGCCGCTGCCACCGCCTGCTCCGGCGTCAGTACGCCAGGCTGGCCACTTACGGGCTCGCGCCAGCCGAACGTGGCGCCATTGATGGGGAGGAAGGCCGCATCGAACGGTCCGAACTGGCGCCCGATATGCCACCAATGGCCGTGCCATTGGGTGTCGCCGCCATGGAAGATGCGTCGGCCGCCCGCTGTTACCACCCAGGAAACCTGCGTATCGCCGTAGCCGTCCGATGCCGGTACCGGCGTCGCAGTGAAGTCGCCCAGCAGTTGGGGCTCCCACAGCGCGCTCGGCCGTGCACGTGCGGCTGCGGGTAGCGGCATGGGCTGCAGGCCGGCTGGATATGCGAGTGTTCCCCCTTTGCTGAGCGCCGCCGCAACCGCATCTGCATCGAAGTGATCGGAGTGGGTGTGGGTGACCAGCACGTGGCTTTCGCCCAGCACATCGTTCACCGGCACCAGCCGGTCCGGCAACGCCTTGCCCCACGTTGCGGGATTCACCAGCGGATCAATCAGCAGCGTGCTCTCCGGCAACTGCAGCCGCACCCCGGCCCACGCCAATCGCTGGGCGCGCAGGCTGCGCATCGCCGCTGGTGGCGCAGCGGCACCAGCAGGGACCAGCGCAGCAGCGGCCACACCGGCGCAACGGGCAAGGAAGCGTCTGCGACTGCCCAGCGCCGGTGCGTTGACGGAATCGTGTTTCATGCGGCCTGCTCCCTTGCTGCCAGCGCAGCATCCAGGGAGAAGATCGACTGCGCGACGATCGCCGTGAGATTGTGTCCATGCCATTCTCGTTCGAATGCCGTCGGCGTTACCCCCGACGCGATGCAATCCTCCAGTCTGATGGCTGCCATCAGCGCCGTGGTTTCCGTCGGCGCGGTTCGCAGCCGGATATCCACGACGATCTCCTGCATCCGCTGCAGGTAGTGGAGTRCATTGCCCAGCACCGCCGCATCGAAGACCCCGATATGCCCGCCGACCACCCTGCTGCGCCCGAACTGCTGGATACGGCCGATGGCGGCGCGCTGCAGCGCCGGGTCCGACCGGGAGAGATAGACGATGTTGCCGACGATGTTGTCGCCCACGCAGACCAGATCGGCACTCGGCACATCCACGCTCATGTGGTCCATCGTCTTGCCGGGGTTGTACAGGAAGCGCAGCTGGTGGCGCCCCCAGCGCATGGCGAGATTGTCGAACACGATATCGGGATCGCGGTAGCGTGATGCCACCGGTTGGTTCTGCGAAAGAAAGGCATGCCGGTGATGGCGGTGCGCCAGGGTCAGCGCCTCCGGAAACAGCGTCATGCCACAGATGTGGTCGCTCATGAAATGGGTGGCGGCAACCAGTCGTACCCTCTTGCCCATCTGCCCGTGCAGTACGTCCCGCAACCAGGCGGCATCCTCCTCGCTGCCCAACGCGTCCACCAGCAGCACCTGGTCTCCGTTGACGAAGGCGGTAGCGACCGATTCAACCTGGTCACCGACGAACATCAGCACATCTGGGGCAAGCTCCTGAATTCGCACGGCGGGCTTTCCGGGTGGGAGGATCGGCATCATCACCAGCTCATGCGGCACCCGGCAAACGAGTAGTTCTACGCTTCGCGTTAGAAAAATTCATGCGCTACGATGACAGGGCCCCTGCTTTGGATGGTGCCCGTGAAACCCCGCCCCACTGCCCCACTGAATGCGCTGCGCACGTTCGAAGCGGCTGCCCGCCACCTCAGCTTCAATCAGGCGGCGCGCGAACTGTTCGTCACCCCGGCTGCGGTCAGCCATCAGGTCAAACACCTCGAGGCCTATCTGGGCGTAAGCCTGTTCCAGCGCAATCACCGCGCCGTGGCGCTCACATCAGACGGCGCGGCGCTGGCAACAACGGTCGGCGATCTACTTGGGCAGCTGGACCTGGCGTTGGAGCGCGCCAGGACGCGCGCACCACACGAACTGCGGGTGACAACCATGGAGTCGTTCGCCGCGAAATGGCTGGCCCCAAAGCTGCATCGCTTTCACCATGCGCACCCCAATGTCCGGGTGCGCATCGACACCGGCAATGAACACGCCGACTTTCTGCGCGGAGGATTCGATGTCGGCATCCGCTACGGTGCAGGCAACTACACCGGCGTGCGTGCTGAGCTGCTGTTGAAGGCGCCGGTATTCCCTGTGTGCTCGCCCGCGCTGCTGGCCGGCACTGCTGGCCGGCTGCAGCGGTCTGATGATCTGCGCCACTGCACGTTGTTGCACGATGAAAGTGCCACGGACCGCCCCGGCGTGCCGGCGTGGTCACACTGGCTGGAGGCCGCCGGCGCCATCAACGCCAACGCAAGCGCTGGGCCGGTCTTCCCCAGCATCTATCTTGCGCAGGAAGCGGCGGTGGCCGGCCATGGCGTGGCGCTCGGCGTGGCGCCGCTGGTGGAAGACGATCTCCGCCAAGGCAGGCTGGTGAAACCCTTCAGCCTGGAGCTGGAGAACCGTTACGCATTCTGGTTGATCCGTCGGGAGATGGCTCAGGACCGCCCCGATGTGCAGGCGTTCTGCCAATGGCTGGGTGAGGAGTGCAGTGATCGGCCATGACAGGCCCATGCGTGTCATGACGGTTCATCGGCAACAGGTGGGCCGGTCGTGTGCGCATCGCCTGCACGCATCCGGTAGTGCTCCACCCACTCCATGGTCGGTGCGATACCGCCGAAGGGAAACAGATGCGGGCTGACCTGCCCATGGGCTTCGGTCAAGCCCTCTACCAAGCGATCCACGAACACATCCGGCCCGGCCCTTCCCAGCAGGCGGCCGATGGAGATGCCGTAGCGGGACAGCATCGAGGTGCTTGCAGCGACGCCGCACATGGCCGCATAGCGTACAAGCCGCGCGATGCTGGCCGGCCCGGGAACGCCCACCAGCACCGGATGGGTGATGCCACGGGCGCGCAGTTCATTCAACCAGGCCAGAACGATATCGGCGTCGAATGCGAACTGGGTGATGACCAGCGGTGCCATGCCTCGCTCTTCGATACGCTGGCACTTGTTTTCAAGCACGCGCCACCTCTCGGCGCTGGTCATCACCGGATGGCCTTGCGGATGCCCGCCCACCCCCACGACCCTGATGCCAGCGCGCTCGAGAATGCCGCTCTCGATGATCGATGTGCTGTCGGCGAACGGCCCGGCAGGCGTGGCAAGATCGCCTGCGATCACGAAACAGCGCTCAATGCCGGCGTCGATGACGGCACGCTCGATGAAGTGCTCAAGCGCAGCCCGCGAGCCGATGCGGCGTGCGGAAAGGTGCGGCATCGGCTCGAACCCCAGTTCGCGCACCCTGCGTGCCGCGGCCAGTCGCGCAGCATCGTCCTCGCTCGGCAGGTAGGGAATGGAGATCGTCGTCCCCCGTGCAATGCGGGCGGCTTCGGCGCGCAACGCAGGCATGGCCTTGGCACTGACTTCCAATGAAAAGGCGTTGACGAAGGTCTGCGCCAATGGCTCCATGCGGCCAACGCCTGCTGACATCAGCCGGCTCCAGGCAGGTTGCCGGCGCTTGTGGAGCTGTTCCGTGCCAGTTCGACAAACGCCTGCAGGTAATCGATACCGGTATCGGCCTCACGCGCGCCCAGGTAGATCTGCTTGGGAATGCCTTTCGCACCCAGACGCACCGGTACCACGTCCATGCGGGCTGCATATTCCTCCACCAGCCAACGCGGCATGGCGGCGACGCCGCGACCGCTGGCCACCATCTGCATCATGATGTCGGTGGTTTCGATGGCCTTGTGGCGCCGGGGCGTGACCCCGGCAGGCAGCAGGAACTGGTTGTAGATATCCAGCCGCTCGAACGGCACCGGATAGCTGATGAGTACTTCCTGGCTGAGCTGGCGGGGCTTGACGTGCTCGACCGACGCCAGCGCATGGCCCTTGGCCACCACCAGCACCTGCTCGTAATCGAAGACGGGGACGAACTTCAGGCCCGGCTTCAACAGCGGGTCGGGCGTGACCAGCAGGTCGATCTCATAGCCGAACAGGGCGCCGATGCCACCGAACTGGAACTTCTGCTTGACGTCCACATCGACGTCGGGCCAGCTGGCCAGATAGGGCGAGACGATCTTCAGCAGCCACTGGTAGCAGGGGTGGCATTCCATGCCGATGCGCAGCGCGCCACGCTCGCCCTGCGCGAACTGGCCCAGCCGCTCCTCGGCCAGGTCCAGCTGCGGCAGCACCCGGTTGGCCACCGCCAACAGGTACTGGCCCGCCTGGGTCAGGCGCAGGCTGCGGCCTTCGCGCAGCCAGACGTTGGTACCCAACTGCTGCTCCAGCTTCTTCATGCTGTGGCTCAGGGCTGATTGGGTCAGGTTCAGCACACCGGCGGCGGCGGTCAGCGAGCCTTGCTGCTCGACCTGCTGCACGATGCTGAGATGGATCCGCTCCAACATGACGATGAATCTCACTCATGGATTGGTGAAGTAATACCATTTTACGTCATGGGATGGGCTGGCTAGCATCGGCTCATGCCTTCGGATCCCTGCCAGCGCGGCTACCCAGCCGGCACGCAGGACTGCGCCCCTGCAGGTCACCCCGAAGCAGCCCCTCCCCTGCTGAAGCGAAGAGATGACCCGCCCCCTCCGTATCGTCGCCGTTTCCGGCGGGCTGCAGCGCCCCTCAAGGGCCGCGACCCTGGCCGAGCACCTGCTGGACCTGATCGGCGAAGGCGTCCCCTGCGATCAGCACCTGATTGAACTGGGTGAACTGGCGCCACAACTGGCCGGTGCGCTCCGGCGCTCGCAGTTGCCCGAAACCGTGGAGCGGCAGTTGGCCGCTGTCGAGCGTGCCGATGTGCTGGTGGTGGTTACGCCGGTCTACCGCGGTTCGTACACCGGCCTGTTCAAGCACTTTTTCGATTTCATCGACCAGGACGCGCTGGTCGATACCCCGATCCTGCTGGCCGCCACTGGGGGCAGCGAGCGCCACGCGCTGGTGATCGACCACCAGCTGCGACCGCTTTTCAGCTTCTTCCAGGCGCGAACGCTGCCCTTGGGTGTCTACGCAACCGACAAGGATTTCGCAGACGGCTGCGTGCAGAACGAGGCCCTGATGCAGCGGGCGCGGCTGGCGGTGCAGCGAGCGATGCCCCTGCTTGCCCTCTCCCATCGTGCAGCACCTGCCGTTACCGAGGCCGCTGCAATCCTCTGAATGCCGAATGCCAGCGACCTGCATTCGGATGTCACCCCCGCAACCCGGAACGCCGCCCATGACGACCGAGAACTTCACCTTCAGCATCACCCGTATTCCTTTCAACGAGGACTACCAGCCCGCTGACGGCACGCGAATCACCACCAACTTCGCCAACCTGGCCCGCGGCGAATCCCGCCAGGAAAACCTGCGCAACACGCTCGGCATGATCAACAACCGCTTCAACGATCTGGCGCACTGGGACAACCCCAGCGCGGATCGCTACGCGGTCGAGCTGGACATCATCTCGGTGGAGATGCACATCGATGGCAGCGACGGCAGCGATACGTTCCCGTTGATCGAGGTGCTGCGGCCGACCATCGTCGACACGCGTACCGGCGTGCGTACGGAAGGCATCGTCGGCAACAATTTCTCCTCCTACGTCCGCGACTACGATTTCAGCGTCGTGCTGCCCGCCAGCAACGAAGGCAAGGCCACCTTCGGCATTCCCGAAGACTTCGGCGATCTTCATGGCAAGCTGTTCAAGCACTTCCTGGCGTCCGACGCCTACCGTGCGCACTTCAGCAAGCCGCCGGTGATCTGCATCAGCGTGTCCAGCAGCAAGACCTACCACCGCACCGAGAACTACCATCCCATCCTGGGCGTCGAGTATCGGCAAGGCGAGTTCTCCCCCACCGACCAGTACTTCGACAAGATGGGGCTGCAGGTGCGTTACTTCATGCCGCCAGGCAGCGTCGCGCCACTGGCGTTCTACTTCCAGGGTGACCTGCTGGGCGACTACTCGAACCTGGAACTGATCGGCACCATCAGCACGATGGAGGCCTTCCAGAAGATCTACCGCCCCGAGATCTACAACGCCAATTCCGTAGCGGGCAAGGTCTACCAGCCCAGCCTGAAGCACCAGGACTATTCGTCCACCCGCATCGTCTACGACCGCGAAGAACGCAGCCAGCTGGCGGTCAAGCAAGGCCGATTCACCGAAGAACACTTCATCAAGCCGTACCGCGCCGTGCTTGAGCAGTGGGCCGCCCGCTGATCCACCGCTTTTCCATTCGCCCCTCAGGACACAAGACGCAATGTCGACGAAGAAACTGCTCCCCACCTCCACCGCAGGCAGCCTGCCCAAGCCCTCCTGGCTGGCCGAGCCCGAAAAGCTCTGGTCGCCCTGGAAGCTGCAGGATGACGGCCTGATTGAAGGCAAGCAGGATGCCCTGCGCCTGTCCCTGCAGGAACAGCAGCACGCCGGCATCGACATCGTCAGTGACGGCGAACAGACACGGCAGCATTTCGTCACCACCTTCATCGAACACCTCAGTGGCGTCGATTTCCAGAAGCGTGAAACCGTCCGCATCCGCGACCGCTACGACGCCAGTGTGCCCACCGTGGTGAGCGCTGTCAGCCGCCCGAAGCCGGTGTTTGTGGAAGATGCGAAATTCCTGCGCAGGCAGACTACGCAGCCGATCAAATGGGCGCTGCCGGGCCCGATGACCATGATCGACACCCTGTATGACGCGCACTACAAGAGCCGCGAAAAGCTGGCCTGGGAGTTCGCCGGGATCCTCAACCAGGAAGCCAGGGAACTGGAGGCGGCCGGCGTCGACATCATCCAGTTCGACGAACCGGCCTTCAATGTGTTCTTCGACGAAGTGAACGATTGGGGTGTCGCTGCACTGGAGCGCGCGGTCGAAGGGCTCAAGTGCGAAACCGCGGTCCATATCTGCTACGGCTACGGTATCAAGGCCAACACCGACTGGAAGCAGACGCTGGGTTCGGAATGGCGCCAGTATGAAGAATCGTTCCCGAAGCTGCAGACGTCCAGCATCGACATCATCTCGCTGGAATGCCACAACTCGCACGTGCCGATTGACCTGATCGAGCTGGTGCGCGGCAAGAAGGTGATGGTCGGTGCCATCGATGTGGCTTCCAGCACGGTCGAGACGCCGGAAGAAGTGGCCAACACGCTGCGCAAGGCCCTGCAGTTCGTGGATGCTGACAAGCTCTACCCCAGCACCAACTGCGGCATGGCGCCGCTGTCGCGTGACGTAGCACGAGGCAAGCTGCGCGCGCTCAGCGCAGGTGCACAGATCGTCCGCGACGAGCTTCTGGCCCGCGGCTGAGCACGAGTGCGCATGCGGGCGCACACGCTTGGATGGATGAGGCAAAGGCCGCGCGCCAGTGCGGGAGCCCACCGCTCCCACACTGGCGCCGCCTCCCCTGCTCCTGTGCCCCCACACTCAGCGCTGCTGATCCTTCAGGAACAGCCAGGTAATCAACGTGGCATCCGGCCCCTTGGGATCGGTGAACGGCAAACCGGACTGGCTGCCGCTCCAGGCATGCCCCATTCCCTGCACCACGTAATGCTGCACCAGCGTCCTGCCGCCATAGGTGTAAGAGTCAACCGTGTAGGCACGCCCACCCGGCACCTGGCCGTGGAAGGTGCTGGTCGGCACGTACTTCACCGAGTCGTTGTCCACGCCATCGTCAGCCAGGTCGTTGGTCTGCAGGAACTGGCGCACGGCCTGCTGCCCATTGATCGGGTTCACCGTGGCGTCGGCGGTGCCATGGAAGACCAGCACCGGGATCGGCCGCGGCGACGGCGAGCCCGAGCACTGCCAGGCCAGCCGCCCGTTGCTGTCCGGTGAGTAGATGCTGCCGGCCAACAGCGCATAGGCGCTGCCGGAAATCGTGGTCGCGCCCTTGTACATGCCGCCGGAGTGGATCGCGCCCGCCGCGAACACATCCGAATAACAGGCCAGCATGATCGAAGTCATCG
>NZ_JBFTOJ010000156.1:0-9772 GCF_056397905.1 Stenotrophomonas sp. 05L414_2 | reverse complement strand
GGACAGCGCCGGCCGGGAAGTCAGTGCACAACGTTCGGGAGATCGGTGATGGCTGACCAGCTGCTCACCGCTGCAATGGTCCACGTGTTCGCCATGGCCGGGTTCCTGGCAGGACTGGCCACCCTGTGGGCGATCAGCCGCGCATACCGCACCGCGCGCGCAGGGCTGCGCTGGTGCTGGCGGAGGTGCGCTCATGGCTGAACCTACCGACCACCGCGAGATCGGGCGGCAGCTGGCCAGCATGTCCGGGGTGGATCTGTCTGAGGCTCGGCCGGCAACCGTGCGCACATGGGAGGCCCGTGGGCTGGCCCTGCAGGCGCTGGCGCGCGGCGACATGGCCGAGGCGCAGCGGGTGATGGCACACGCCACCGGGGGCGCCCGATGAACTACTACAGCGAATGGGATCCCTACGCCGCGCAGTGGATCCGCAACCTCATCGATGCCGGGCTGATCCCGCCAGGCCATGTCGACACCAGGAGCATCACCGATGTTCAACCCTCAGACCTCGCCGGATACCGGCAGTGCCACTTCTTCGCCGGCATCGCCGGTTGGTCCCTTGCAGCTCGACTTGCTGGGTGGCCCGACGACCGCGAGCTGTGGACCGGCAGCGCCCCGTGCCAGCCGTTCTCTGTCGCGGGTAAGGGAAAAGCCCAGGATGACGATCGGCACCTGTGGCCCCACTTCCTTCGCCTCATCCGTGCCCGACGGCCCGCTGTCGTCATGGGAGAGCAGGTTGCGGCGGCGGTTGGCAAGAACTGGCTCGACGGAGTGTCTGCTGACCTGGAAGGAATCGACTACGCCTGCAGGGCGGTGGTTGTCCCGGCTTGTGCCGTCGACGCGCCCCACCGACGGGACCGCCTCTGGTTTGTGGCCCACGCCGGCGGCCAGGGACTGGCGCAGCGAATCGGCGACACCCGAGTTCCATGCAAAGTGGGCGGCAAATCCGAAGGGAAAGACGCTTCCAATGATGATCGCGCTGATGCACGCGCTCTGGCCCACGCCGACTGCATCGCTGGCGGACAAGGGCGTTCGGTCGACGGAGGGTGCGATCAGGGAAGCGGCGAGAAGCCATGGACCGGACCTGGCCGCGGTGAGTGCAGCGGCGGTAATGTGGCCGACAGCAACGGCAACGGATGCGAACCGCGGGATCCTTCCTCCGCGCCCACACGACACTGGAGTGCCGCTGAATCAGTCGGTAGCCCTGGCGCTTGGGATCAAGCCGGATGGATCATCGGACACGACGGGAAAGCCCGGCGGTTTGAACCCAGCATTCGTCTGCTGGCTCATGGGGTTCCCGGCCGCGTGGGACGCCTGCGCGCCTACGGCAACGCCATCGTCCCGCAAGTCGCGGCCGAAGTGATCGGCGCCTACATGGACTGCTATCCGGATCCAGACGAGCAGCTGCGCGCTGCGCTGGCCGCGAACTGAAGGAGGACCCGATGGGAGCTGCTGAAAAGCTGGACATCGTCGGAAAGGACTGGCTGACCGTGGACGAGGCCGCGCACTACTGCGGGGTGTCCCGAAGCCAGTTCGATTCGAACATCGCCGACTACGGCATCGAACCCCGAAATTTCATGGGCAGAAAGCTCTACGAGAAAGCTGCCCTCTACTCTGCAATCTACGGCTCCAGACAATGGTCAAGGTCACAATCTTCTGGCGGGACGGCGCCGCGTACCTCAACTGGCGGGAAGGCGGCAAGCGAAGCCGTGTCGCCATTGGTCGCGTCGGCCCACGCGAAGCTGAGGGCGTACGAGCAGCGAAAGAAGCGGAACTGACCCATGGCGTGCGTATCCTTCCCCGGCTACCCACTGTCAGGGACTTCCTGGAGGCGTACCTGGATTGGTACAAGGCCGAGCACCCGACCACGCACGGCAAGGCCAAGAGCGAGGTTCGGTTGTTCATTGCCCGGTTCGGCCATCGCCCCATCGATACCCTGCGGCCGATGGAAATGGAGTCCTACAAGACGGACCGCCTGACCAAAGATAAGGTGGCCCCGGAGACCGTAGGCAAGGAAGTGCGCAGGCTGCAGGCGGCATTTCGTCGTGGCGTGAAGTGGAAGGAACTGGATTTCAACCCGCTGGAGGAAACCCAGGCACCGCGCGGCGTCCGTAGCGTCGCCGTGCGGTTCTACGACCGGGGGGCGATGCGCAAGCTCTACCGAGCAAACCCAAGCCGGGCGCCCCTGTGGCTGTTCATGGCCCACACGGGGCTGCGCCGTGGCGAGCTGGTTGGGCTGGGCAAGGATTCAGTGACCGGGCGGAAGCTCAGGGTCGAGAGCGATCCAGACGAAGATGGCGAGGGACGCACCAAGTCGGGCAAGTGGCGCGAGGTGCCGCTGAACCGGTATGCGCGCTGGGCGCTGCGCCACCTACCCGATCCGCTGGTCGCCGTGCACAAGGACACGGTATCCGACTGGTTCGCCTCGGATGCCAAGCGTGCGGGAATCGGCGGCAGCCTGCACCGGCTACGGCACACCTTCTGCGCCCATATGGTCATCGCTGGGGTGCCGTTGCGAAGGGTGCAGATCTTGGCGGGCCACGCCGATTACGCCACGACCGAGAAGTTCTACGCCCATCTGACGCCTGAAGGCGACGATGGCGCTGTGGCGAAGCTCAGGTACTGAGCGGGACCGCTGGGACCACTGGGACCAAATCCTGTGGATATGCGGGAAACAGTGGGAATTGCACGCCACTGTGCTGACCTAAGTCATTGATTATGGTGACCCCGGCCCGATTCGAACGGGCGACCTTCCCCTTAGGAGGGGGACGCTCTATCCAGCTGAGCTACGGGGCCATGCAGCCGCCAAGTTTACAGGCAAGCCGCCCTGCCCTCCAAGCTTTCATCTGCCACACCATTGCCACTGGCGCGGCGCACCATGGCCAGTCCGGGCGCTCTGCTACCATCGGCGGCTCAGTTCGTCGCGCCCCCACCTGCCCGCGACGGCACCAAACACAACGTAACGAAACACAGGAGTCTGCATGTCTTCCGAGCTGCTCAAGTCCCTTGGTCTGGACGCGATCAACGCTGGCACCTACCTGGGCAACGGGGAGTGGTCGAGCGCTACCGGCGGTGAACTGATCACCCCGATCAATCCGACCACGGGCGAGCCGATCGCGCAGGTCCGCGCCACCACCGAAGCCGAGTACGAAACCGTCATCGCGCGCGCCCAGGAAGCCTTCAAGGTCTGGCGCACCACGCCGGCCCCGCGTCGCGGTGAAGCAGTGCGCCTGTGCGGCGAAGCGCTGCGCAAGCACAAGGATGCGCTGGGTTCGCTGGTCGCGCTGGAAATGGGCAAGAGCAAGCCTGAAGGCGACGGTGAAGTGCAGGAGATGATCGACATCGCCGACTTCGCCGTGGGCCAGAGCCGCATGCTGTACGGCTACACCATGCATTCCGAACGCCCCGGCCACCGCATGTACGAGCAGTACCAGCCGCTCGGCCTGGTCGGCATCATCAGCGCGTTCAATTTCCCGGTGGCGGTGTGGGCATGGAACTCGTTCCTGGCCACGATCTGCGGCGACATCTGCCTGTGGAAGCCGTCCAACAAGACGCCGCTGACCGCCATCGCCTCGATGCGCATCTGCAATGAAGCGCTGCGCGATGCCGGTTTCCCGGACCTGTTCTTCCTGATCAACGACGCCGGCACCGCGCTGTCGGAAAAGATGGTGGCCGACAAGCGCGTGCCGCTGATCAGCTTCACCGGCTCGACCCAGGTCGGCCGCACGGTCGCCGAGAAGGTCGCCCACCGCCTTGGCCGCTGCCTGCTGGAACTGGGCGGCAACAACGCGATCATCCTCGACGAAACCGCCGACCTGAAGCTGGCGATTCCCGGCATCGTGTTCGGTGCGGTCGGCACCGCCGGCCAGCGCTGCACCACCACCCGCCGCCTGATCGTGCACGAATCCATCCATGACGACGTGCTGGCCACGCTGGTCAAGGCGTACAAGCAGGTGGAAGGCAAGATCGGCGATCCGACCGACCCGGCCAACCTGATGGGCCCGCTCAACAGCGACGGCGCCGTGCAGCAGTTCCTGGCGTCCATCGAAAAGGCCAAGGCCAGCGGCGGCACCATCGAAACCGGCGGCACGCGCATCGACCGCGCAGGCAACTTCGTGCTGCCGGCCATCGTCACCGGCCTGAAGAACAGCGATGAAGTGGTGCAGCACGAGACCTTCGCGCCGATCCTGTACGTGATGAAGTACAGCACGCTGGACGAAGCCATCGACATGCAGAACGGCGTGCCGCAGGGCCTGTCCTCGTCGATCTTCACCACCAACCTGAAGACCGCCGAGCGCTTCCTGTCGGCGGCCGGTTCGGACTGCGGCATYGCCAACGTCAACATCGGCMCSWSSGGCGCGGARATCGGYGGCGCCTTCGGTGGCGAGAAGGAMACSGGCGGYGGTCGCGAGTCCGGTTCGGAYGCATGGAAGGTCTAYATGCGCCGCCAGACCAACACCATCAACTATTCGGATTCGCTGCCGCTGGCCCAGGGCATCAAGTTCGACCTGTGATGGCGGAGAGCGCCTCCCCGCGCGACGGCCGGCCGGTGATCGATTTCACCGGCCGCCGGGTGCTGATCGCCGGTGGCAGCAAGGGCATCGGCCGCGAACTGGCGCTGGCCTTCGCCCGCGCCGGTGCGCAGGTCTCGGCCTGCGCCCGCGGCCAGGCCGGACTTGACGCCCTGCAGGCCGATGCGCAGGCCCAGAGCACGCAGCTGCACACCTTCGCCACCGATCTGGGCGACCTCGGCCGCATCGGCGCCTGGCTGCAGGCCGCTGCCGACGCGCTCGGCGGCATCGATGTGCTGGTCAACAACGCCACCGGCTACGGCATGGCCGATGACGAAGACGGCTGGGCCGCCAGCCTGCAGATCGATCTGATGGCGGCGGTCCGCGCCTCGCGCCTTGCGCTGCCGTGGCTGCGCGCCTCGTCCGACGCCTGCATCCTCAACCTGTCCTCGATCGCCGCGCAGCAACCGCGTCCCGGCGGCGCACCGTATGCGGCGGCCAAGGCCGCGCTGTCGCACTACACGACGTCGCAGGCCCTGGCGCTGGCGCCGGACCGGATCCGGGTCAACGCCATCGCACCGGGCTCGATCGAATTTGCCGATGGCCTCTGGGATCGACGTCGTGTCGAAGATCCCGCCCTGTACCACGGCACCCTGGCGAAGATTCCGTTCGGCCGCTTCGGGCAGCCGCGCGAGATCGCCGATGCCGCGCTGTTCCTGTGCTCGCCGCTGGCGCGCTGGATCACCGGCCACGTGCTCAATGTCGATGGCGGCCAGGTGCTGATGGGCTAGCCGATCCCTCGGTAGCTACCAACCTTGGTTGGCGCCGCATTCGTCGACCAAGGTCGGCGCCTGCCAAAGCCACCCCGCGCTCGGCTCCGATGGTTGCCAACCTTGCCTGGCAGCCTTGCATTGGCCGGACCATGGGATTGCCGGGGCAGACGCACTATCATGTCGGCACTGCCACGGAGGACTCGATGAGCGTGCCACCCCGACAGAGCAACGCCCTGGCCGTGGTCAGCCTGATCGCGGGCATCTGCAGTTGGACCGTGCTGCCGGGTGTCGCTGCCCTTGTTGCCATCATCACCGGGCACCTGGCCCGCGCCGAGATCCGCCGCCGCGCCGGCGAACAGGACGGCGATGGCATGGCCCTGGCCGGGTTGATCATGGGTTGGCTCAACATCCTCGCTGCGGTGGGCCTGGTGGCCATCCTGATCTTCGCGATGGTGGCCGCCGGCGCCGACGCCAAACCTGGACTGCGCTGGTGAAAGCACGATGACCTCCGCCGACAGCACTGAACGCTTCAGCAGCCGCGTCGCGGACTATGTCCGCTACCGCCCGGACTATCCGCCTGCCCTGATGGACTGGCTGCATGGCCCCATGGCCGTGGCAACCAGCGCGCGTGTCGCTGACATCGGCGCCGGCACCGGCATCTCCAGCCGGCAGTTCCTGGCCGCCGGCCATCCACTGGTCGCCGTCGAACCCAACGCGGCGATGCGCGCCGCCGCCGAGCACTGGCTGGCGCCGCAGTATCCGCAGTTCTCCGCCGTCGATGGCCGCGCCGAGGCCACCGGGCTGGCCGATGCCAGCGTTGATCTGGTCGGCGCCGCGCAGGCCTTCCACTGGTTCGACACCGTGGCCGTGCGCGCCGAGTGGCAGCGCATCCTGCGCCCGGGCGGCCTGGCGCTGATCTACTGGAATTCGCGCCTGCTCGATGCCAGCCCGTTCCTGGTCGGCTACGAACAACTGCTGCTGGACTACGGCACCGACTACACCGCCGTGGCCGAACGCTACCAGGACGATGCCACCATGCAGGCCTGGTTCRGCTCCGGCCTGCGCGGCATGGTGCAGCTGCCGAACGTGCAGCACCTGGACCTGGACGCCCTGCGCGGGCGCCTGCTGTCTTCTTCCTACGCGCCGCAGCCCGGCCATCCGCGCCACGCGCCGATGCTGGCTGCGCTGCAGGACCTGTTCGCCGCCCACGCGGTCGACGGCCAGGTCGCTTTTGAATATCGAACCCGAGCCTTCCTCGGCACGCTGGACTGAAACCAACGCATGTATTCGCTTGCCCGCCCCTTCCTGTTCTCGCTCGACGCCGAACGCGCCCACGGTCTCGGCCTGTCCGCTCTGGACCTGGCCTATCGCACCGGCACCACGCCGCTGGTGGCCGCACGCATCGCGCCGATGCCCAGCACGGTGTTCGGGCTGACGTTCCCCAATCCGGTCGGCCTTGCTGCCGGCCTGGACAAGAATGGCGAGCACATCGATGCACTGTTCGCGCTGGGCTTCGGCTTCGTGGAGATCGGCACGATCACGCCGCGACCGCAGGCCGRCAACCCCAAGCCACGCCTGTTCCGGCTGCCGGCGCACAACGCGATCATCAACCGCATGGGCTTCAACAACGCCGGCGTGGATGCGCTGGTGCGCAACGTCGAACGCGCGCGCAACCGGCGCGGCCTGCTCGGCATCAACATCGGCAAGAACAAGGACACCCCCAACGAACAGGCGGCCGATGACTACATCGCCTGCATGGACAAGGTGTACCCGCTGGCCGACTACATCACCGTCAACATTTCCTCGCCCAACACGGCCGGCCTGCGCGAGCTGCAGGAAGAGACCGCGCTGCGGCAGCTGGTCAGCCAGCTGCGTGAGCGCCAGGAATCGCTGGCCGCGCAGCATGGCCGACGCGTGCCAATGCTGGTGAAGGTGGCCCCGGACCTCAGCGAGCGCGACATCGACGCGGCCGCGCGCGTACTTGGCGAACTGCAGGTGGACGGCGTGATCGCCACCAACACCACCATCGACCACAGCCGGGTTGCCGGCGATCCGCTGGCCAATGAAGCCGGCGGGCTGTCCGGCGCACCGGTGCTGGAACAGTCCACCCTGGTACTGCGCCGCCTGCGTGCACGCCTGCCCGAATCAGTGCCGCTGGTCGGTGTCGGCGGCATCCTGTCCGGTGCCGACGCCGTGGCCAAGATGGCCGCCGGTGCGGCGCTGGTGCAGTGCTACAGCGGCCTGATCTTCAAGGGCCCGGCATTGGTCGCCGACTGCGTGGAGGCGATCCGTCGCCGACGCGAGGCGCCCAGCCGCGGCGCGGTGGCACCCCTGTGAGCACGCCCATGGACGACACCAACAACGCTGCAGCACCGCTGCGCTGGACCCTCACCCACAACGCGCCACTGCAGGCCCTGAACACGTTCCACGTGCAGGCCAGCGCAGCGCAGTTGCTAGAACTGCACGACGCCGCGCTGCTGCCGGAGGTTCTGGCGTTGCCGGAAGTGGCCAATGGCCCGCTGCTGGTGCTCGGCAGCGGCAGCAATGTGCTGATCGCAGAGGACCTGCCCGGCACCGTGCTGGTGTTCGGCAACCGCGAAATCAGCTTCCTCGAACACCGTGCTGACCACGCCGTGATCCGCGCTGGAGCCGGCGTGTCCTGGCACGGGCTGGTGATGTGGTCGCTGCAGGAAGGCCTGTCCGGCCTGGAAAACCTGGCCCTGATTCCCGGCACCGCCGGCGCATCGCCGATCCAGAACATCGGCGCCTATGGCGCGCAGGTCGGCGAGTTCATCCAGACCGTAGAGGCCTGGGACTGCCAGGAAAAAACCTGGGTACGGCTGGACAACGAACAGTGTGGCTTCGCCTACCGCGACAGCGTGTTCAAGCAGCAGCCGGACCGCTACCTGATCACCGCCATTGAACTGAAACTGCCGCTGCTGCACGACCTGCGCATGGGCTACGCCGGCATCCGCGAAGAACTGCAGGCGCAGGGCGTGGAACTGCCGAGCGCGGTGGACGTGGCCAATGCGGTGATCGCGATCCGTCGCCGCAAGCTGCCCGACCCCGACGTACTGGGCAACGCAGGCAGCTTCTTCAAGAACCCGGTGCTGCCGCTGGAACAGGTGGAGGTGCTGCTGCAGCACTTCCCCGAGCTGCCGGTGTTCCCGGCGGACCGTGATGACCGCCGCAAGGTCTCGGCGGCCTGGATGATCGAATCCTGTGGCTGGAAGGGCTTCCGCGAAGGTGATGCCGGCGTTGCGCCCAGCCACGCGCTGGTGCTGGTCAACCACGGCAACGCCACCGGCACTGAACTGCTGGCGCTGGCACGGCGGATCTCCGCCTCGGTACTGGAGAAGTTCGGCGTGCCGATCGAACCGGAGCCCCGCCTGCTCGGCGCACAGTGGTGAGCACACCCGCCCTACCCGCCAGCGCCACCCCATTGCGGGCGGCGCTGCTGATGCTCGGCAGCACCATGGCGTTTGGACTGATGGCGGTGGCGATCCGCTACGCCACCCGCTACGTGCCGACCCAGGAAGTGGCGTTCTTCCGCAATGCCTTCGGCCTGCTCGCCCTGCTGCCGATGCTGCTGCGCCCAGGCCATGCCCCGTTGAAGACCCAGCAGCTGCCGCGCTATTTCCTGCGCAGCGCGATCGGCCTGGGCTCGATGCTGTGCGCGTTCTGGGCGTTGGGCCACCTGCCCCTGGCACAGGCCGTTTCGCTGTCCTACTCCACCCCGTTGTTCGTCACCATCGCGGCGGTGCTGTGGCTGGGCGAAACGGTACGCGTACGGCGCTGGGCAGCGGTGGTGGTCGGCTTCATCGGCGTGCTGGTGATCGTGCGGCCGGGCACGGCCGGCTTCACGTCCGGCAGCCTGATCGCCGTGGCCGCCGCCGTGCTCAGCTCGCTGGTGGCGATCCAGATCAAGCAGCTCACCCGTATCGACAGCGCCGACACCGTGGTGCTCTACACCTACGTGTTCTGGGTACCGCTGTCGCTGATACCGGCCTTGTTCGTATGGGTGTGGCCCACCGGCATCGCCTGGGTCTGGTTGCTGGCCACCGGCGTGCTGGGCACCATCGGCCAGTTGCTGTGGACACGCGCACTGCGCCTGGGCGAAGTCTCCGCGCTGACCCCGATCAGCTTCCTGCAACTGCCGCTGGTGACCTTGTGTGGCTGGCTGTTGTTCGCAGAGACGGTGGATCGCTGGACCATCATCGGCGCGGGCATCATCCTCGCCGCCAACGCCTACATCGCCCATCGCGAAGCAGTGCTTTCACGGCGTGCAGCGAGCGTCGCCGCGAGCGCAGCGGCCAAGCCGGCAGAGTAAGGGTTCCGGCCGGGCTGCGCCCGGCACCCGCGGTAGTGCCGGCCGCTGGCCGGCAACCTCAACAGCAACAGCAACAGCAACAGCGGGCATTCCGTGGGATGGCGGGGTGGGTCCGGTTGCGGGGGACGCCGTAAATCCGTCCATGGAGGCTCGGTCGCGCC
>NZ_JBFTOJ010000155.1:0-10049 GCF_056397905.1 Stenotrophomonas sp. 05L414_2 | reverse complement strand
CCGTAAACCCATCCATGGGGGCTTGGCCGCGGCATCCATGCCGCGGACACCCCCGCAACCGGACCCACCCCGCCTTCGACARTTKTCCGCGAKCTGYCGGAATGGCGTTCTGCGATGCTCTTGGTAGGTGTCGACCTTGGTCGACACGTAGATCCACGCCACGCGTGGATGCTCTTCGTTCAATTGTCCAACTATTCGATTCCGATGAAGATTCATCGCCCCGCCTTCGACAATTCCCCGCCGCTGTTGGTAGGTGTCGACCTTGGTCGACACGTAGATCCACGCCACGCGTGGATGCTCTTCGTTCAATTGTCGACATATTCGATTCCGATGAAGATTCATCCACGCACGAGGTAGATCCATCAGACACCGGAAATCTGTCAGAGGCGGGGCGGTGTCGGAGTGCGGGGTGTCAGCCGCATGGGCCCGAGGCATGCCTCGGGCGGGCTGGGCAGGACGCCCAACCCCGGTCTTGCCGTGTGCGCAGGACAGCGCACACGAGCTACAAGGACGTACTTGCGGCGTCCCCGCACTCCGACACCGCCCCGCCATCCCACGCAATGCCGCTTTGGCCGTTGCTTCGGCTGTTGCTGTTGCTGTTGCCTGAAAGCATCCGCAGGTGCAGGGCGCAGCCCTGCCGACCTACTTCGCCCAGCCTTCGATTTCGCCGTGCGCGAACGGTCCGAGCTTGGCCTTCACCATCCGTCCCTGTGCGTCGAACAGCACGCTGTAGGGCAGCAGACCCTGCGCGTTGCCCAACTGCACGCTGGCATCGCGTGGGCCGGGGGTATCGAGCACGATGGGATAGTCCACCGGCACTCGCTGCAGGAAATCACGCACGCCGTCCGGCGTATCCAGTGCCAGGCCCAACACCTGCACGCCGTGTGCGCCCTGGCCCTCGGCAAAGCGGGCCAGTTCGGGCATCTCTTCCACGCAGGGGCCGCACCAGCTGGCCCACACATTGACCAGCAATGGGCGGCCCTTGAAGCGTTCGTGGATATCCAGCGCGTGACCTTCAGCATCGGCAAGCACCAGCGCCGGCAGCGGATCACCGGGCCGCAGCATCGGCAGCGCCGGCGGCGATACCGCAACAGGCGCTGCAGCTTCCGTCGCCGGCTCCGGCGCCAGCCGGTTGCCGGCCCATAGGCCAAGACCGGCAGCCAGCACTGCTGTCCACAGCAGCGCTGGCCGTTGCCACTTCATCGCGCGGTGCGCAGCAGTGCTTCTTCCACCAGCGCCTGCGTCAGCAGGGTCGGCAGCACCGTCGGCGGGGCGCCGGGGCCGTACACCACGTACAGCGGCACGCCCACGGCCTTGTGCTCATCCAGGAACGCGGTGATCTGCGGGTCGACATTGGTGTAGTCGCCAC
Organism: Stenotrophomonas sp. 05L414_2; assembly: GCF_056397905.1. Lineage (NCBI taxonomy): Bacteria > Pseudomonadati > Pseudomonadota > Gammaproteobacteria > Lysobacterales > Lysobacteraceae > Stenotrophomonas > Stenotrophomonas sp. 05L414_2. The sequence goes on along the minus strand of NZ_JBFTOJ010000155.1, from coordinate 8,680 downwards.
GCATGTACACCGCGTTGGTACGCTTGAGCAGTTCCTTGAACTCCGGGCGCGACAGCACCGCGCGCTCGTTGGCCTTGCAGCTCACGCACCAGTCGGCGGTCATGTTGACGAACACCACGCGGTTGTCGGCGCGCAGGCGGTCCAGCATCTGCGGCGAATAATCCACCACGTTCTCGCTGCTCGCCTGCGCGGCACGCGCCGGCGGTGCCAGCTGGGTCACCGCCCACACCGGCACCAGCGCGGCGATCACCAGCAGCACGCCCAGCAGCCCGGCCGCGCGCTGGCTGCGCCAGCGGCTGCGCTCGAACAGCCACAGGCCGCCGGTGAGCAGCAGCAGGCCACCCAGCGCCAGCGCCATGCCATCCACGCCGCGCTGCTTGCCCAGCACCCAAAGCAGCCACAACGCGGCGGCGTACATCGGGAAGGCCAGCACGTGCTTGAGGGTTTCCATCCACTGGCCCGGCTTGGGCAGGCGACGGGCCAGCGCCGGCACGAAGCCGATCAGCAGGAACGGCAGGGCCAGGCCCAGGCCGAGGAACAGGAACACCAGCATCGCCGCCACCGGCGGTGCAACGAAGGCATAGGCCACCGCCGGGCCGAAGAACGGTCCCACGCAGGCACTGCCGACCACGCAGGCCAGCACGCCGGTGAAGAAGTCGCCGGCCGGGCCACTGCGTCGCGCCAGCGACTGGCCGAAGTTGCCGATGCCGCCGCCCATGGTGAACACGCCGGACAGGCTCAGGCCCACCGCGAACATGATGTAGGCCAACGCCGCGACCACGCCGGGATGCTGCAGCTGGAAACCGATGCCGACCGCATTGCCGAGCATGCGCAGGCCGACCATCAGCGCGCCGATCACCGCAAAGGCGACCAGCACGCCCAGCGTGTACCACATGGCATGGCTGCGGGCGCGCTCGGCGCTTTCACCGCTCTGCGCCAGGCTCAGCACTTTCAGCGACAGGATCGGCAGCACGCAGGGCATCAGATTCAGCACCAGGCCACCGCCCAGTGCCAGCAGCAGTACCCACAGCAGCGAGCTGTCGGTTTTCGGTACGCGGCTCGGAGCCTTGGTACGCAGCGCATTGTCCTGCTGCGCGTCGGCGGCGAAGGCATCGCGCGAGCCGTTGCTGGCGTCGGCACCACCCGTGGCGGCCGGCGCGTCGTTGGRCACGGTCGGAAGCAGGCGCAGCGGTGTGCCGTTGGCGCCCTCGCGGGTGCCGGCAGTGGCCGAAGCCGGCAGCGAACGAATCACTTCGTCGCGTGCGGCAGGTGCATCACTGGTGGTGTTGGCCTTGCCGGCGGGGATCGACAACTTCACCCGGCGGGTCATCGGCGGGTAGCAGATGCCATCGGTCTGGCAACCCTGGAAGGTCACCACCAGCGTGCTGTCGACCGCCTCGGCGCGGCTGCGGCGCAGCGGCACCGGCACTTCCACCTGGTTGAAATAGACCGCCACATCACCGAAGTGCTCGTCGCGGTGCGACTGCGCCGCCGGCCAACGCGGCTTGTCGGCCAGTACCCCGGCGCTGCCTTCCAGCTTCAGCGAGGTGCGGTCGCGATACAGGTAATAGCCCGGTGCCGGGCTGAAGCGCAGCAGCAGGGTATTGCCATCGCTGGCGATGGCATCGAAGCCGAATGCCTGATCCGACGGCAGCGGCAGTGCCTGGCTGTTGCTGGTGCCCGGCAGCCGCAGGCCACCGCCACTGCCGGCGCCGGCCAGCGGGTTGTTGAATGCACTGGCGCCGGTGGCGCGTGCGGTCGGCAGCGTGGCCGCCGCACCGCCTGCACCGGGCAGGGTCACCTGCACCACGCGCTTCTGCGGCGGGTAGCACACACCAGCATCGGCGCAGCCCTGGTAACGCACTTCCAGGCTGATGGTGCCGGCGGCATCGGTGGGCGCGCCGGGCAGGGTGGCCTGCAGGCGCTCGCGGTAGGTCTCCACCTCACCGAAGAAATCGTCGTGGTGCTTCTTGCCTGCGGGCATCTGCAGCGCAGCGGCGTTGAACGCCGGATCGGCCTTCACCGTGGTGCGGTGGCGATACAGGTAGTAGCCCGGGGCGATCTTGAACTGCAGTTGGATCTGGCCACGCTCGGGCGCGCTGGCGGTCAGCGCGAACGCCTGGTCCACCGGCAGCAGATCCTTCTCATCCAGCGCGAAGGCCGGCAATGAAAGCCACAACAGAGCGCACAAGGCGGCGCCACGCGCAAACAGAGTCTTCAATCAATGTCCTCCCGGGTCTGTGCCCGGATCCAGTCCAGATACGCCGGCAGGCCGGCCCGGGTTTCGACCGCGATGCACTCCGGGAGTTCATACGGATGCAGTTCGACGATCCGGGCGATGGCTTCATCGACACGGCTTGCGGTGGTCTTCACCAGCAGCTGCAGCTCGGCGTCGGTGGTGACCTCACCCTGCCAGCGGTAAGTCGACTGAGCGCCGTCCAGGCGGGTCACGCAGGCAGCCAGATGCTCGGCGACCAGCGCGTGCGCGATGCGCTCGGCACTGGCCCGGTCCGGGCAGGTGGTCAACAGCAGCAGGACGGGATCGACGGTCGACATGACCGTCGAGTATAGGGCCGTCGCCGGGGCAGGGCCCGGCGACGGCAGTGGACCGCAGCGTTGCGCGGTCAGTTGGCCAGCTGGCAGGTGGCCGGCTTGGCCGAGGTGAACAGGCCCGGKGTGGCCCACTCGGGGTGGTCGATGAAGGGGTTGCGGTTGCCCTGGAACGAGTAGATCACGTCATTACGCGCCTGCTCGGCGGCATCCGGCGGATCGGACAGGTGCCAGTCGATCAGGGTCGACAGCAGGCCCATGTAGGCCGGCGAGCTGCTGGTCTTGACGATCTTGCTGCGGTCGTCGGTCAGTTCCAGGTCCGGTTCGGACTGGCCGGTGGCCGCATCCTTGCCACCTTCATAGCGGATGGCCATGTACATCACCGCGCGTGCCATGTCGCCCTTGCGATGGCCCCACACCTCGAAGGTACCGGCATTGCCATCCGGTGTACGCACCCAGTTCGAATTGCCCGGGTAGCCACCGCTGCCACCGCCGTGGCCGTTGTTGGCTTCGGTGGCACGCTCGCCGCAGTTGGCATCGCACTTGCCGAACGGCTTGTTGCCGCGGTCGGCATTCCACTGTGCGTCGGTCAGGTACAGCATGTGGGTATCGGTGTAGGGCGCGTACGGCAGGCCCTTGTCGCCGGTGGTGCTGGCAAAGCCCAGCGAGTTCGGCCAGGTGTGCTCGCGGTTGTACTTCAGGCCGCTGCCACTGCCTGCACGGTCGGTCACCTTGGCGAAGCTGTGGTTGCGGTAGGCATCGAGGATCCGGCCGCTGTTGTTCGGATCTTCGTCGGCGATTTCCAGGATGGTCCAGGTGCTGGTGCCCGAGCCACTGTACGGATACGCGGTGTGGCCCTTGATGGTAGCGTGCAGCGAGCAGCGCAGCTGGCTGGGGCTGCTGGTGTTGACCTTCGAGTAGTAACCGGCCGGTCCGCCGGGATTGCCCGGGTCCGGATTGCCGGTGGTGGTGGCCACGGTGAAGGCGATGCGGCTGTCGGTCGCCGGGCGGGCACCCTGCGCATCGGTGATGCGTGCGGCACGGATGTCGAAGCGGCAGGCTTCACCGGCGACCAGCGCGGTGTTGGTCGACAGCTTCACGCTCTTGCCGCTGGCCGGCCAGGTCAGCGGCACGCTGCCCGAAGTGCCGCAGGTCAGTGCGAAGGCGCCGCTGGCGAGGTTGACCGTCTCGCTGAACACCACTTCCAGGTCGGCGGCGGCAGGGAAGGTGCTGCTGCCCTGTGCCGGCGTGGTGGTGGACACCGACGGCGGCGTGTTCGGGCCCGGGGTGCCGCCGCCACTGAAGGTCTGGTTGTTGTTGCAGCTGCCGAAGGTCTGCCTGGCCGATTCGGCCCAGGTGAAGTGCGCGTACTGGCTGCCGCTGCCGGTCAGCTGCAGCGAGGTGCCCGCCGCGGTGCTGTTGGTTTCGGCAACCGGAATGTTCTGGCTGGTCATGCCGGCGGCGGGGCCACCGGAAGCGGTGATCGCGCCCTCGTAGCTGAGGAACTGGACCACCTTGCCGCTGGCGTCGACCAGGGCGATGCCGTCGTTGGCACCGTTCTGCAGGCCGTTGCTGGGGTAGGTGACCACCGCCAGGGTGGCGCTGCCGCAGCTCGCCGCGGTTCCGGCCGGCACCGCGTTGTTGGCGTAGACCGTGGCGGCCGACGGGTTGCTGCCGTTGTAGAGGTACAGGCGGTAGCCGGACAGGTCTTCGCCGGCGGTGGCGACCACTTCGATGGCTTCGCCGACGTCACCGGCAGCGGTGCTGTCGTCGTAGTGCAGTTCGTTGATGAAGACCTCGGCCTGGGCCGGCGCGGCAGCCAGGGCCAGCAGGCAGGCGGCGGCGAGCGGGGACAGCAATCGCATCGACTACTCCTTGTGATTGGGAATGCCGGGCCACCCTAAAGCCGATCCGGTGACACTTTGTCGTAAATGAACGCCAGATATCTGACAGTGCGACGGCGGTCACCAAATGGTGGCCAACTCCCCCTTGGCTTGCCGCGACGCATCCCTATAAAGGCGTCCGCGCGGGGATGGAGTGCCGCCGGGCCGCCGGGAAAAATTTCGGGGGCGGGCCTTGAAAGGCCTCCGGAGGTCTCCATCTCTGTCGTGCTCCCGACCTGTCGGGCTTTTTCACGCGCGTTGCTGGCAGTCGCTTGGTGCGAGTGCTAACATCGCCGGACTTTTTCAGATCAATCAATAACTTAAGAGGTCCCACATGAGCATCAAGCCGCTGCACGACCGCGTTGTGGTCAAGCCGATCGAAGCCGACGAAGTTTCCGCCGGTGGCATCCTGATCCCGGACTCCGCCAAGGAAAAGTCCACCAAGGGTGAAGTCGTGGCCGTGGGCCCGGGCAAGCCGCTGGACAACGGCAACGTGCGCGCTCCGTCGCTGAAGGTCGGTGACAAGGTCATCTACGGCCAGTACGCCGGCAGCTCGTACAAGAGCGAAGGCGTCGAGTACAAGGTCCTGCGCGAAGACGACGTGCTCGCCGTCATCGGCTGAGCGTCGGCGCGACCTGCTTCATCCCCTGATTCCAACACCCAGCCGCCGGGCATGGCCCGGCGCTACCAATGAGGTAAACGCAATGGCTGCCAAGGATATTCGTTTCGGTGAAGACGCCCGTTCGCGCATGGTGCGCGGCGTCAACGTTCTCGCCAATGCCGTCAAGGCCACCCTGGGCCCGAAGGGCCGCAACGTCGTGCTCGAGAAGAGCTTCGGCGCCCCGACCATCACCAAGGACGGCGTGTCCGTCGCCAAGGAAATCGAACTGGMKGACAAGTTCGAGAACATGGGCGCGCAGATGGTGAAGGAAGTCGCCTCCCGTACCAACGACGACGCCGGCGACGGCACCACCACCGCCACCGTGCTGGCCCAGGCCCTGATCCGCGAAGGCGCCAAGGCCGTTGCTGCCGGCATGAACCCGATGGACCTCAAGCGCGGTATCGACAAGGCCGTCGTGGCTGCCGTCGCCGAGCTGAAGAACATCTCCAAGCCGACCGCTGACGACAAGGCCATTGCCCAGGTCGGCACGATCTCGGCCAACTCGGACGAGTCGATCGGCCAGATCATCGCCAACGCGATGAAGGAAGTCGGCAAGGAAGGCGTGATCACCGTTGAAGAAGGCTCGGGCCTGGACAACGAGCTGGACGTGGTCAAGGGCATGCAGTTCGACCGCGGCTACCTGTCCCCGTACTTCATCAACAACCAGCAGTCGCAGACCGCTGACCTGGATGACCCGTACATCCTGCTGCACGACAAGAAGATCTCCAACGTCCGTGACCTGCTGCCGGTGCTGGAAGGCGTCGCCAAGGCTGGCAAGCCGCTGCTGATCGTTGCCGAGGAAGTCGAAGGCGAAGCGCTGGCGACCCTGGTGGTCAACACCATCCGCGGCATCGTCAAGGTCGTGGCCGTCAAGGCTCCGGGCTTCGGCGACCGTCGCAAGGCGATGCTGGAAGACATGGCCGTGCTGACCGGCGGCACCGTGATCTCCGAGGAAGTCGGCCTGTCGCTGGAAAAGGCCACCATCAAGGACCTGGGCCGCGCCAAGAAGGTGCAGGTCTCCAAGGAAAACACCACCATCATCGATGGCGTGGGTGACAAGGCTGCGGTCGATTCGCGCGTTGCGCAGATCAAGRCSCAGATCGAAGASACCTCCTCGGACTACGACCGCGAGAAGCTGCAGGAGCGCGTGGCCAAGCTGGCCGGTGGCGTTGCAGTGATCAAGGTCGGCGCTTCGACCGAAATCGAAATGAAGGAAAAGAAGGATCGCGTCGACGACGCCCTGCACGCGACCCGTGCGGCCGTTGAAGAAGGCGTGGTTCCGGGCGGCGGCGTTGCCCTGGTCCGTGCGGTCTCCGCACTGGCTGGCCTGAAGGGTGCCAACGAAGACCAGAACCACGGCATCCAGATCGCCCTGCGCGCGATGGAAGCCCCGCTGCGCGAAATCGTTGCCAACGCCGGTGAAGAGCCGTCGGTCATCGTCAACAAGGTCAAGGAAGGCACCGGCAGCTTCGGCTACAACGCCGCTACGGGCGAGTTCGGCGACATGCTGCAGTTCGGCATCCTAGACCCGACCAAGGTGACCCGTTCGGCGCTGCAGAACGCAGCCTCGATCGCTGGCCTGATGATCACCACCGAAGCCATGGTTGCCGACGCTCCGAAGAAGGACGAGCCGGCCATGGGTGGCGCTGGTGGCATGGGCGGCATGGGTGGCATGGGCGGCATGGACTTCTAAGTCCCGCTGCACTGCTGCAATGAAAAACCCCGCCGCAAGGCGGGGTTTTTTTGTGGGTGGCGTGTTGCCGCCAATGGGTTCACAGCAATGGGTCCATGCCAATGAATCCATGCCCATCGGTCCATGCCAGTAGATCCACGCCATGCGTGGATGGCGTCAGCGCACGAGCACCTTCTCCGCGCCGTACTCCCAGTCCCACGGCACTCCGGTATCGCCAAGCACGAACGCCACCAGCGCCGGAAACGCCGCCTCGGCGCGGACATCGTTGCCCAGCATCACCACGCAGCGCTGGCCCTGCTCGATGCACACCAGGGTGTTGCCCACCGCGTCATCGTGGCCGCCCTTGTAGAAGCCGGGCCCCTGCGGTCCGCGGAAGGTGACCACGCCCAGGCCGGCTGCCAGGTCCCTGCGCCGCTCCGCTACCGGCAGTTCCGCCTGCAGGGTCGGAAACTGGCTGGCCGTGGTGATCGGCAGCTGCGGACGTACCAGCTCCTGCCGCATCGCCGCTGAAAGGCCTTCGCCGCGCACATAGCCCGCTGCGAAGTTGGCCATGTCGGCGATGGTGGTATCCATCGAGCCGGCGGCCCGCACCCGGCTGCGCTCGTCATGCGGCTCGGGCGTGCCATCGGCGGTCCAGCCGTCGGCCAGGTTGGTGGCGAAATCCTCGCGCCACATCATGCTGGTGCGGGGCATGCCGAAGCGGTCGAACACGCGACGCTGCATCAGCGCGCCGATGTCCTGGCCAAGGCGCCCCCGTTCGAGCACGAACTGCAGCAGGATCAAGCCTTCGCCGGAATAGCCGTAGCGGCTGCCCGGATCGAAATGGAATTGCAGCCTGCCATCCGGTTCCAGAAACGCGAAGTTGGCAAAGCCGCTGCCATGATTGAGCAGCAGGCGCGGGGTGAGCCGGCGCCAGCGTTCGTCGCCGGCCAATACGCTGTAATCGGCGTAGTGCTTCGTATCGACGGGGTAGTCCGGCAATGGCTTGTCCAGATACGTGGCAATGCCGGCGTCCAGCGCGATCACCTGGTCCTGTGCCAGCTGCGCGACCAGGTGGCCGAAGGCCATCTTGGTCAGCGAAGCGGCGTACATCACGGTGTCGGTACGCAGCGGTTCGCCGGCGGCGTTGCGCTCGCCATAGGCGGCCACGTGCACCACCTTGCCGGCGTCGATCACCGCCAGCGCCATGCCACGTGCGTGTGCGGCCTGCATCAGCCGGTGCGCCTGGGCATCAATGCGGGCTGGCGATGGCAGCGGTGGTGGCGCAGCGACTACGGCCATCGGCAACAGCGTCAGCAACAACAGGACGACACGGCACATGCGTGGAACTCCTGGCGGGACGTGGCGCGATGCTACCGCAGCTTTGGCTGCTGGCGCCGGTCGACCCCATCCAGGCCCCGGGGCGGCGCCGCGTCATGCCCTGCGGCAGCCCGGTCCGGACTTGCGCCCTGCGGGATCGAAAATATAATAAGGCACCTAATCATCACGGATATGATGGATGCTTGAAGCAAAACACACGGCTCTCATCCAGGAGGCTGGCCGTCGCGGCGATCCCCACCTGGCCCAGCTGCGCCTGTGCTTCCAGCTGCTGGCCTTGTCCAGCGCGATCGACCGTGACTGCGCTTCACGCCTGGCGCCGCACGGCCTCAGCGAGGGCCGTTTCATTGTGCTGTTCCTGCTGCACGGTGCTGGTGGCACGTTGCCTCCGCACGCGTTGGCCGAGCGCGCTGGCGTCACCCGCGCCACCATCAGCGGGTTGCTCGATGGCCTGCAGCGTGACGGCCTGCTGCAGCGACGCAACGATGCCGAGGATGGCCGCCGTCTGCAGATCGTGCTGACCGCGCGCGGCAAGCGCCTGGCTGACGATCTGTTCGACCAGCACACCCATTGGAT
>NZ_JBFTOJ010000154.1:0-10177 GCF_056397905.1 Stenotrophomonas sp. 05L414_2 | reverse complement strand
GCTTCGCTCTGGTGACGACCAACGGTCGTCACCCACCACAAGCAGAGAACGTCGGATCCAAGGCAGTCCTTCCCCGGAAAGTCTCATCCACGCATGGCGTGGATCTACTTGTCGCCATCCATGGCGCCAACGACCTCTGACAAATTCCGTGCGCGTCCAGCCACGAAAAAGAAAAAGGAAAAGCAGAAGCGGGTCGCTTCGCTCTTGTGACGACCAACGGTCGTCACCCACTACAAGCAAGACACGTGTCGACCAGGGTCGACACCCACCAACAGCAGTGCAGAACGCCGACACGGCAGATCGCGGGAACCTGTCGAAGGCGGGGTGGCTCAGGTTGCGGGGGCGTGAGCGCCATGGATGGCGCGACCGAGGCTACAGGGACGTACTTGCGCCGTCCCCCGCAACCTGAGCCACCCCGCCATCCCACGGATAGCGAGCTTTTGCTGTTGACGTTGACGTTGCCCTGGCTTCGGCGGGTGCAGGGCGCAGCCCTGCCGAACCACACCCCTCAGTAACGAGGACGGCCTTCTTCCAGCACCTGGCGCAGGAACGGCACGGTAATCCGCCGCTTCGCCGCCAGCGATTCGCGATCCAGCCAGTCCAGCAACGTGATCAGACCACCCAGCTCGCGACCGGTGTGCGACAGCAGCCACTCGATGGCGGCCTCGTCGATCGCCAGCCCTCTGCGCAGCGCGCGCTCGCGCAACACCGCCGCGCGGCCTTCCTCGTCCAGCGGCTGCAACAGCACGCGCACGCATTGGCCCAGGCGCGAACGCAGGTCCGGCAGCACCAGGCCCAGTTCGCCCGGCGACTTCTGTGCGGTGTACAACACCGTCACGTCGGCAGCGCGCGCGCGGTTGTGGAAATCGAACAGCGCGATTTCATCCTCACGATTGCCTGCCACCGCATCCAGGCCATCCAGCGCCACCAGCTCGCGCTGCTCAAGCCCTTCCAGCGCCACCCGCACCCGGCCGACCACGCTGGCCAGCGGCACATAGGTCGGCAGGCGCCCGGCCTGCTCGGCGCTGGAGCACATCGCCAGCGCCTGGTGGGTCTTGCCGGTGCCGGCCGCGCCTTCCAGGTACACCCAGTCGTGGCTGGCCCCCACCGCGATGGCATGCAGCTGCGCCAGCGCGCCGTCCGGCGCGCCGATGAAGCTTTCCAGCCGCTGGTCCCGCGGGTAATGCAGGGCCAGCGGAAGTTGCGGCACACCAATCACTTCAGTTCCGGACCCTTGTCATTGCCAGGCACGATGATATGGGGCTGGTCGATCACACCATCAAGCACGATCGCGGGCTTCTCGCCGGCGTATAGCTCACTCTGGCGGTAACGCTGGTGCGCATAGCGCAACAGCACATTGCTGACCGCCGCCACCGGCAGCGCCAGCAGCATGCCCAGGAAGCCGAACAGCTGGCCGCCTGCCATCACCGCGAAGATCACCGCCACCGGGTGCAGGCCGATCTTGTCGCCGACGATGCGCGGGGTCAGCACGTAGCTCTCCAGCAGCTGGCCAACGGTGAACACCACGCCCACCAGAATCAGCAGTTTCAGGTCGAACCCCTGCGCCTGTACCAGCGCAGCCACGATCGCCATCAGGATGCCGGTGGTCGCGCCCAGGTAGGGAATGAAGCTGATCAGGCCGGCGATCAGGCCGATCAGCAGGCCCAGCTTGAGCCCGACCAGCGACAGGCCACCGGCGTAGATCACGCCCAGCGCCAGCATCACCAGGAACTGCCCGCGGATGAAGGCGCCGAGCACCTCGTTGGATTCACGTGCCAGGGTGGTGATCGTGCCGATCTGGTTGCGCGGGATCACCGATGCCACGCGTTCGACCAGCTTGTCCCAGTCACGCAGGAAGTAGAACGCCAGGATCGGCAGCAGCAACAGGTTGACCACCCAGGTCACCACCGTGAAGCCCGAGCGCGATACGTAGCCCATGAAGGTCGTGGCGAACCCGCCGGCCTGCTGCCAATGGCTGCGCACCCATTCGATCACACGGTCCGGATCCATCCACTGCATCACTTCCAGCCCGGTCTTCTGCTCGAACCAGGGAATGCCCTTCTCCATCAGCCAGGCCTGCGCCTGCGGGGCCGCGGCGATCAGGGTGCTGATCTGGCGCTCGATCATCGGCACCAGCACCAGCAGCAGCGCGACGATCACCAGCACCATTGCCACGAACACCAGCACCACGCCGGTCATGCGCGAGCGGCCGGTGTCCTCGATGCGGTCCACCAGCGGATCGCCCAGCCAGGCCAGCGCCAGCGCCAGCACGAACGGCGTCAGGATCGGCGCCAGCAGCCACACGACCCAGCCGATCAGGCCGGCCAGCAGGATGAACTTCAGCCGCCGCAGGAACTGCGCGATTTCCGCTTCCGGGGACAGGATCATCGCAGGCGGTACTCATTGCTGACCGGCGCCGGTGCCGGTGCACCGGTCGTATCGTCGATCGGCGTCGGCAGGGCCGGCAGTGTCGCCGACGGCACCAGCACGCCGTTGTCGCCGAGCATGCGGTTGAAGCCGGCCAGGCCGGTGGTCATTTCCAGATTCAGTTCCAGGTGGTCGGCGGTCGCGCGCAGCGGGGTGACGTTGCGCACCACCGCAACTTCACGCAGGCCGGCGGCCAGGCGCAGGTATTCGTCGGCGCTGTTGATGCCGGTCACCACCACGCGGTAGGTGCCCGCCTGGCCGGTGGCCGCACCGGCCTTTGCATAACGCTTGACCAGCGCGTCGGCAGCGCCATCGGCACCGGCGGCCATCGCGCGCATGGCGTTGGCGTCCTTGCTGGTCCACTTGTTCAGTTCCCGGCCGTTGTCGACGAACACCCAGTCCGCCTGCCAGCCGCCATTGGCGCGGTAAAGCTTGCCGATCAGCTGCATCGGCGGCGAATAGCGCGACGAGGCCCGCGCGACTGCGGCGCTGTCCTGGCGCCAGATGGCACCGGCCAGGGCCTGCTCGGCGGCGCCACCACTGGGCAGGCCGAGCTTGTAGCCGCGCTCGATGGCCCGGCTCAGCAGCGGCCGCGCAGCGTTGGCCTGCTGCACGCTGACCAGGCGCGGACCACTGCCGTCGTCGACGGCCAGCCACAGCACCGGCTTCGGCCGGGGCTGAGGCCACAGCGGAAGGCCCAGGGCCGACACCAGCCCGTCCACGTCATCCTCGCGGAAGCGCGCGACCAGCAGGGTACGGAAGCTCGGCGCACCGCTGGCGCCCACGCTCTGGTCCTGCTTGTAGTCGTAGCTGGCAACGTAGTCCTTGGCATTGCGCAACGCCTGCGCCACGCCGGGGCGCGACATGACGCTGCGATCGCCGGACAATTTGCCCAGTACAACGCTCAACGCGCGGGCAAGTGCACCGTTGCGGTCAGCCTCGGCTTGGCTGTTGACGGGCACTTCGGCCTCGTACGCACCACTGGCAGTGGCAACATCCCCCTCGGTTCGCATGCCGCTCTGGGCCATCGTGGCCACCGGCAGGCACAGCGCAAGGAGCAGGGTCAAAAACAGGCTGCGGCGCATCAGGACATCCATTGGCTCGACGTATCCGGGGGGAATTGTTGCCCGAATACGGCCTTTGCGCCAATGCGGCCTGTTAAAATCGGCGATTCAACCCCTGCCAGCGCCGACGCCCGTGACCAACAGCCCGTCTTCCGCCCCTTCTCCTCTCACCTACCGTGACGCGGGTGTCGACATCGACGCCGGCAACGAACTGGTCGAGCGGATCAAGCCCCTGGTCAAGCGCAGCTTCCGTCCGGAGGTGATGGGCGGCCTGGGTGGCTTCGGCGCCCTGTTCGACCTGTCSRRCAAGTACMGSGAGCCGGTGCTGGTSTCSGGYACCGACGGCGTSGGCACCAAGYTGAAGCTGGCCCASCAGCTGRRCCGCCACGAYACSATCGGCATCGACCTGGTCGSCATGTGCGTGAACGACGTGCTGGTGCAGGGCGCCGAGCCCTTGTTCTTCCTGGACTACTTCGCCACCGGCAAGCTGGACATCGACACCGCCGCCGCGGTCGTGGGCGGCATCGCCAATGGCTGTACCGAGGCCGGCTGCGCCCTGATCGGCGGCGAAACCGCCGAGATGCCCGACATGTACGCGCCGGGCGAGTACGACCTGGCCGGYTTCACCGTCGCGGCCGTCGAAAAGAGCGAACTGAAGGACGGCGCCAATGTCACCGCCGGCGACGTGCTGATCGGCATCGCCTCGTCCGGCCCGCACTCCAACGGCTATTCGCTGGTCCGTCGCATCTATGACCGCGCCGGCCGCCCGGCCGAGCTGGAACTGGAAGGCGGGGTCAAGCTGGTCGATGCGCTGATGGCCCCCACCCGCCTGTACGTCAAGCCGATCCTGTCGCTGCTGAAGTCGCACGGCGATGCCATCCACGGCATGGCCCACATCACCGGTGGCGGCCTGACCGAGAACATCATCCGCGTGGTGCCCGAAGGCCTCGGCCTGGACATCCAGGCCTCGTCGTGGACCCTGCCGCCGGTGTTCCAGTGGCTGCAGAAGGAAGGCGCGGTGGCAGACAGCGAGATGTGGCGCACCTTCAACTGCGGCATCGGCTTCGTGCTGATCGTCGCTGCCGACCAGCTCGAGGCCGTATCCGCTGCGGTCAAGGCGGAAGGCCTGGAGCACTGGACGATCGGCCAAGTGGTCACCGCCCAGGGCGGCGAACGCGTCCACATCGCCTGATCCACTGGACAAAGGAACCCGCATGGACGCACCTCCTCCCTTGTCGACGCCGCCGGCTCCGCCGGTGCTGCCGCCGAACCCGGCCGTGCCGGTGTTCGGCCCGCAGGACGCCACCCAGCTACGCCAGCTGGCGATCGGCCACTATGTGGTCGCTGGCCTGATGGCGGTGTTCTCGCTGGTCTTCGTGCTGCACATCGTGCTGGGCATCGCCATGCTGTCCGGCTCGCTGCCGATGAAATCCGGCGGTGAACCGTCATCGCCGGAAGAGCAGCAGTTCGTCGGCTGGCTGTTCACCGTGATGGGCGTCTGCATCGTGCTCGGCGGGCTGACCCTGGCAGGCTTCGTGGCCTATGCCGGCCGCTGCCTGTCACGGCAGCGCCGCTACCTGCTGTGCATGATCGTGGCGGGGCTGGCGTGCCTGTTCACCCCCATCGGCACCATCCTCGGCGTGTTCACCCTGGTCGTGCTGCTGCGCCCGCAGGTGAAAGCCGCCTTCGCTGGCCAGGCGGGTGTGGCATGAGCGATGGCATGAACCCCCCGCCGCTGCCACGGCAGACCCTGGCCGACCTGCAGACCGCAAGCCACCTGCACAACCTGAAGATCCTGTTCTACGCGCTGGCCGGCTTCCATTGGCTGGCAGCGCTGGTCTTCCTCGGCTTTGTCGGCATCGTCGCCTTCGAACGCGGAATGGACGACGGCGCGGTGCTGGCGACGGTGTACGGCGCGGTGTCGCTGCTGGCCATCGGCTTGGGCTTCCTGCAGCTGCGCACCGCGCGGCTGCTTGGCCAGCGCAGCCATCTGGCCTGGTGTCGCGGCGCGGCCTGGGCAGCGGTGATGGCCGGCCCACTGGGCATGGCCCTGACCGCCTACGCGGTGTATTTCCTGCGCAAGCCGGAGATCGCCGCCCTGTTCGACCGCGGCGACCACGTCAGCGTCTGAGCTGGCAAGCGCATGTTCCGTCTCTTCTGCTGATCGCCCCGACATGTCCACGCCCGCTGCCTCCACGCTCGCCCGCAACCGCGCCACCCACTCCCTGTCGGCACCGAAGAAGGCCGCACTGGTCGCGGTGCTGGGCATCTTCGCCGCCACCTGGATCCATCCGCTGTGGCCGCTCGAGCAGACCCTGCACAGTTCGCTGACGGTGATCGGCCTGCTGGCCCTGTGGTGGGTGGACCGGCGCTGGCAGCTGGGCAACGGCGCGTTCATCGCCATCTGCGGCTTCATCGCCATCCACTGCGTGGCCGCGCGCTGGCTGTACTCCAACGTCCCGTATGACGCATGGCTGCAGTCGCTGCTCGGGTGGTCGCCGGACGCCGCCTTTGGCTGGCAGCGCAACCACTTCGATCGCCTGATCCACTTCCTCTATGGCGTCTGCTTCACCCCCGCATTGCTGCAGCTGGCGCGACATTCCTGGCCTGCGCTGCGCATCGGCCAGGCATTCACCCTGGCGGTGATGGCGGTGATGTGTTCCAGCCTGGTGTATGAGTGGCTGGAATGGGGCATCGCCCTTGCCCTGTCGCCGGAAGCGGCCGAGGCCTACAACGGCCAGCAGGGCGACATGTGGGACGCGCATGCGGACATGCTGCTGGCGACCCTGGGCAGCCTGTTGCTGTGGCCGCTGGTACGCCGGAGCGTGGTGCGATGAGCATCCGCCGAATCGCCGTGCTGGCATCCGGGCGCGGCAGCAACCTGCAGGCCATTGTCGACGCCATCGCGGCAGGGCGACTACAGGCCGAGATTGTCGGCGTGTTCTCCGATCGTCCCGATGCGACCGCCCTGGAGCGGGTGGCAACGGATCGGCGCTGGGGGCATGCGCCGAAGGAATTCAGCAACCGCGCCGCCTACGAGCAGGCGCTGGGTGATGCGCTGGCAGCATCCACGCCGGACTGGATCGTCTGCGCCGGCTACATGCGCATTCTGGGCGCCGATTTCGTACAGCGGTTCACTGGCCGCCTGGTCAACATCCACCCCTCGCTGCTGCCGTTGCACAAGGGCCTGCACACCCATGCACGGGCGCTTGAGGCCGGCGATAGCGAGCACGGCGCCAGCGTGCACCTGGTGGTGCCGGAACTGGATGCCGGCGCGGTGCTGGCGCAGGCCCGGGTTCCGGTGCTTGCCGGCGACGATGCGCAGACCCTGGCCGAACGCGTGCTTGCGGTGGAGCATCCGCTGCTGATCGCCACCCTGGAACTGCTCTGTGCAGGCCGCCTGGCTGAACGGGAAGGCCGGCCGATGTTCGACGGTCACCCCCTGTTTAGCCCCTTGGCTCTAGATTCCGCCGGAAACCTGAACCGGTAACGCCCGTGCACACGCCCCGCTGACTGCGGGGCTGGCATCCTGCTCCCCTCCTGCGGTTCCTGTCGGCCATGAAGACCACGTCCCTGCTGCGTACAACTCTGCTGCTGCCGCTTGCCGTCCTCGCCTGTGCGGGCTGGGGCCAGGCAACAGCGCCCGCTGCGCAGGCAACTGCGGAGGTGGCGCCGCCGGTGTTGCCTGCACTGGCCTGGGAGCCGCCGCCGCTGCAGCCGTTCAGCGCGACCTACCAGGCGTTCTTCAAGGGCAAGGAAGCAGGCGATGCGACCATGCAGGTCACCCACACCGGCGGCAGCCAGTGGCGGGTGGACATGCAGGTGGTCGGCCGCCGCGGCTTTGCCAGCGTGCTCGGCCTGAACATCGAGCAGAGCACGGTGTTCGAGGAGCGCAGCGGTGTGTATGCGCCGCTCAGCCAGAGCACGGTGCGCAAGGGCCTGTTCCTGGGCAAGAAGGCGGTCGGCACCTACAACTGGCAGGCCGGTACCGCGCAATGGAGCGGCGACGTGGAAAAGAAGCGCGCCCAGCCGATTCCACTGCAGGCCGGCGACCAGAGCGCGTTGCTGATCAACCTGGCGATCATGCGCGACGCCCGTCCCGGCGCGGCCATGCACTATCGCTACGTCGACATGGGCAAGGTGCGCCAGCACGATTACCAGGCCGCGGCGCAGACCGAGAACGTCGAGGTCGGCGACCTGTCCTACAACGCGCTGCGGGTGTATCGCACCAACGGCGGCAACAATGAAACCATTCTCTGGATCGCCAACGGTGTCCCCACCCCGGTGCGCATCCTGCAACGTGAAGACGGCGAAGATCGCGTCGATCTGCGCCTGATCGAATACCAAGGAGTCTGAGCATGAACACCCTGACCCGCCCCCTGACCTGGATCGCCGCTGCCGCACTGTCGGTGGCCAGCCTGCCGGCCATGGCCCTGCAGCCGTTCAAGGCCGACTACCTCGCCAGCTACATGGGCATGCAGGCCAATGGCAGCATGACCCTGGCCAGCGAAGGCACCAACAAGTGGCGTTACAGCCTGCAGGTCAAGAACCAGCTGGCGGACCTGAGCCAGACCACCGTGTTCGAGGAAGTGCGTGGGCAGTTGCGCCCGCTCAGCAGCCAGGACCGCTCTGCGCTGCTGGTGAAGAAGCGCAATGTGCAGGCCAACTACAACTGGACCAGCAACCAGGCCACCTGGACCGGCGACATCAAGCCGGACCGTGCCGGACCGATCGCCCTGAAGGCCGGCGACATGGACGCGCTGCTGATCAACCTGGCCATCGCCCGCGACCTGGCCGCCGGCAAGCCGCTGACCTATCGCATGGTCGACGAAGGCCGCATCAAGAACATGACCTACCGCGTGGTGGGCAAGGAATCGGTCACCGTCGGCGGCAAGAGCTACGAGGCCACCAAGGTCTCGCGCACCGACGGCAACAAGGAGCTGATCGCCTGGATCGTGCCGGAGTTCCCGGTGCCGGCGCGCATGCTGCAGCGTGAGAGCGGCCGCGATGCGCTGGACCTGACCATCAAGGCGATGAACTGACCGACCGCGCTGCGCGCTCGCCGGGCATGGCCCGGCGCTACCGCCCAACGTCGATCCACGCCATGCGTGGATTCATGCCCCGCACACAAAAACGCCCGCTTTCGCGGGCGTTTTTTCATTTCTTCGTTTCTTCCGCCGGCTTGAACTCGGTGCGGCAGTCGACCCGGATCTGCTCGCCCGTGGATCGGCGCACGAACGTGCGGCAATGGCGGTTGCCGTCCTGGCTGTCGTTCACCGCAACCGCGTAGAACGACTGGATGATCTCGTCACGGCTTACCGTGCCGTCGCCATTCCAGTCCATGTCCTTCTGCTCGATGCCCTTGGTGATGGYGATGTTGGCGTACCAGGCATAGCCCAGCCACGCCAGCACGATCAGCACCAGCACCAGCAGCGCCTTGCGGCGACGGCTGAACCTGCCGCGCAGGATCATGCGGCCACGCGCCGGATGGTGGCGCCGAGCGAAGACAGCTTTTCTTCGATGTTTTCGTAGCCGCGATCAAGGTGGTAGATGCGATCGATGGTGGTATCGCCATCGGCCATCAAGCCGGCCAGGATCAGCGACGCGGACGCGCGCAGGTCGGTTGCCATCACCGGTGCACCGCTCAGGCGCTCGTGACCACGCACGATGGCCGTGTGGCCTTCCACCTGCACATCCGCGCCGAGGCGCAGCAGCTCGTTGACGTGCATGAAACGGTTCTCGAAGATCGTTTCATTGATCACGCCCACGCCGTCGGCCACGCAGTTGAGCGCCATGAACTGCGCCTGCATGTCGGTCGGGAACGCCGGATACGGCGCGGTGGTCAGGTTGACTGCCTTCGGCCGCTTGCCGTGCATGTCCAGGGTGATGCTGTCTTCGGTGGTCTCGATGGTCGCGCCGGCTTCCACCAGCTTGGCCAGCACCGCGTCCATGGTGTTCGGGCGCGCACGGTTGACGGTGACCTTGCCACCGGTCATCGCTGCGGCCACCAGGAAGGTGCCGGTTTCGATGCGGTCGGGCAGCACTTCATGGCGGCCACCGGACAGGCGTTCGACGCCTTCGATGACCAGGCGGGCGGTGCCCAGGCCTTCGATCTTCGCGCCGAGAGCGATCAGGCAATGCGCCAGGTCGGTGACTTCCGGTTCCATCGCCGCGTTGTCGAGGATGGTGGTGCCTTCGGCCAGCACTGCGGCCATCAGCACGTTCTCGGTACCGGTCACGCTGACCATGTCGAAGGTGAAGTGGCCACCCTTCAGGCGCTTGGCGGTGGCCTTGATGAAGCCGTTCTCGACCACGATGTCGGCACCGAGTGCCTGCAGGCCCTTGATGTGCTGGTCGACCGGGCGCGAACCGATCGCGCAGCCGCCGGGCAGCGATACTTCGGCCGCGCCGAAGCGGGCCAGCAGCGGGCCCAGCACCAGGATCGAGGCGCGCATGGTCCTGACCAGTTCATACGGAGCCACATGCTGGTTGACCGGACGCGGGTCGACCACGATCGCGCTGCCACGCGAGAGCGTGCCCTGGTCGATGGTCACGTTCGCGCCCAGTTCGCCCAGCAGCTTCACCGTGGTGACCACATCGTGCAGATGCGGCACGTTGGTGATYTCCACCGGCGCATCGGCCAGCAGGGTGTTGGTGATCTCCACCGGCGCATCGGCCAGCAGGGT
>NZ_JBFTOJ010000153.1:0-10346 GCF_056397905.1 Stenotrophomonas sp. 05L414_2 | reverse complement strand
GTGCCGAGCGAGTTCAGGCCTTCAGCTACATAGCGCAGAAATTGGCCGTCTATTCGGAGGCGGACGGAGGGTGGCTGGAATGAAGAGCTACTTGAAAAAGACCCGGGTTCCGGGTGCCATTGCTTATGCCAGCGAAGTTGCGGAGATGTTCCGTTCCACGCGAGCCAACACTGAATAGGACAGGGTGGGCGATTCAAGATCTCGACTCAAGATCTCGACGAGGATGGCGCAAGGATCTTTGGCGCTGCTGGAAGCACGAGCTGGGTTTTGATCAGGTCGTCTCTGCCACTGAGTCACGCGATCCCTCGTCTATCGAGGTTGCAGCGCTCCCAAGCTGTTCTTCGATGCTGGCGCCTCGGGTAGCGAGAGTGGGGGATGGCCGCGGGTCCCTTCTGCTATAAGTGACGCAACCGTGGCCAGAGGGCCTTCAATTAGATTGTGGACTCATGGATTTGTACTGGCGCTTGTTCACCAATTGCACATCGCAGCAGGCGGCTCTCAAGGTCGCGGCGCGGATCTTTCAGCAAGCTGGTCTTGCAGTCGGCAATCTCCACGCAGAGCCATATCACAAGGGCGGCTTCATGGTGAGTACCTGCTCGAGTCATGCCGCTCAATCGTGGCCTGAATTTGTGGTTCTTGCCCTGACTTCGGCTCAGTCCATCGGCCGCGGATGGCTCTTGAGCGGCTCAATTGCAGAGGAGCTGGACGCTTGGTCCAGTCACTCCTCGGTTTCCGGTGTTTCGTCCATCCATATTCAGGCGGAAAGGCAGGAATGACTCATCGCTGGAGCAGATACCGAGTTCCAGCATGGAGCAGCTCCAGAGACCGAGATCGCCAGCCGGCAATCATCTTGCAGGAGCGAGGTGAGGCTTGAGCTTGTGAATCGCGCATCGCGTATCCAGCAGGGCCTGACGGAGCTCATAGTCTCGCGTCGGTGTTCCGCGATATGGAGGGCTCTTGCTCTCGCGATTGATGTCCGCTCCTGGCCGGAAGCGGATGTGAGCCTCCCTGGCAGCGCGCTTTAATGATGAGGAACGTGTCGATGGTCAGCACCCGGTGCAACATCTGCGGTCGAAAGCTTGGCGTCGCTGCCGATCTGCTCTCTGCCGACTGCGGCGGAGACTGCTGGGGCTGCGTGGGAGCGATGGAGCTTGGTTGGCCAGAATCGGCCAAGCGGGTCGCGAAGGAAATCCGAGCCGGGCTTCGGGAGCCTGATGGGGCGGCTAAGCCGCGGTCCGGCAGTTAGCGGGCCAACGTCCGCTTCTGGCCGAAAGCGGACATCGTTCGAAAGCTTGCCGCGTTGATCGTCCGCCGGCCAAAGCACGGACACTTCTATTCATCAGTTGATGATCTCCCCACTCCCCGACGCGACAAACTCCTTCAACTGCCGAACGAACTCCGCATCGTAGGTCTCCCACTCCGTAATCTTTCCAACAACCCGCAATGGCTCCGCACTCCGATACGACCGCGTCGGATTCCCGGGAAACTTCTTGTTGGTCACATTAGGATCGTCCTCGAACGGCCCGGTCGGCTCCACCACATACACACGCGGCCGCCCCTCACCCCGGGCCATCTCCGCAGCCAAACCGGCGCCCTTGGCAATCGTGGTGAAGTAGATGTGGTTCATCACCACACTGTCGCGATAGTTGGAGCGGAAGCCCGCGCTCAGCAGTTCGCCCACCGCGAGGTCAGCGCGGGTGCCGTGATAGAACGGCCCGGCAACCTGGTCGCAGTTGTCATGCGAAACGGGTGTCCATTCGGTGTCCTGTGCCATCGGCACTGCCCCTGACTGTCCTGCCGGATCGACAGGCCGGCGAGTCTAGGATGCCGGGCGGGCCTTGCGGCAAGGCCCCATCAGGGAAATAATCTGTAAGTGGGAGGCGCGGTGCGCCTCCTTTTTTTTATTCTGCCTTGCCGCGGCCTTCCAGCTCGCGCACCGCCGTTTCCAGAGCATCCAGCTTCTCGCGGGTCTTCAGCAGCACCGCGCGCTGCACTTCAAACTCTTCGCGGGTCACCAGGTCCAGCTTGGCCAGCCCTGCCTGCAGCGCGCTCTTGAAGGTGGCCTGCAGTTCCTCGCGCGATTCGCGCAGGCCCGGCGGCACCAGGTCGCTGAGGCGACGGGCCAGGTCATCGATTTGGTTCAGGTCGATCATGGGGTGCTCCGTGGGGTAGTGGGCCTGCGCATCCGGCGCGGCCACGGCGGTTCGGCGCTAAGGATACTGCTGGCCCCGGCCCGCCGGACAGGCGCTGCGGGTTTCGCACCGGCCGCGTTCAGGCGCTATCCTCCACGCCGGAATACAGGAGATAGACGATGAAGATGGTCATGGCGGTGATCAAGCCGTTCAAGCTCGACGACGTGCGCGAAGCGCTGGCCGAGCGCGGGGTTACCGGGATCACGGTGACGGAAGTGAAGGGCTTCGGTCGCCAGAAGGGCCATACCGAGCTGTACCGCGGCGCCGAGTACGTGGTCGACTTCCTGCCGAAGGTGAAGCTGGAAGTGGCGGTGACCGACGATCAGGTGGAGGTGGTGGTGGAAGCCATCGTGAAAGCGGCGGGCACCGGCAAGATCGGCGACGGCAAGGTGTTCGTGTACGACCTGGGCAGCGTGGTGCGTATTCGTACCGGTGAGCTGGACGCGGACGCGTTGTAAGCCGCTGAAGGGATGTGACCGGCGGGGTTTTGCGTCGCCGGAACGAAGAGCGGTCGAGCAAGCTCGACCTCTACCGGTGAAGCGGGTGAAGCGGTCGAGCAAGCTCGACCCCTACCGGTGAAGCGGGGCGGTGGCTACCGGCGCTTGGCCCACTTGTAGAACCGCTTCCAGCCTTGGCGCACGGCCGCCACCCAACCGGGGTCGGCCACCAGCGCCGCCTGCGCAGGGCTCGGCGCCTGCCCGGTCACGCGCTGGCGCATCTTCAGCAGGTTCTTCATGTCGCTGCGGCTCAGCTGCCGGCTCAGCGGGTTGCGGCGCAGCCAGCGCGGTACGCGCCAGGCCGAGGTGAAATCAAGCAGCACCGGTACGCCGGCGCTGACCACCACGTTGGTGCCATGCAGGTCGTTGTGGGTGATGCCGGCGGCATGCAGGCGGCTCAGCGCGTGCTGCAGCTGCTCGAATACTTCATTGCCCACGGCCTGCGCGGTGCTCAACGTCTGGCCGGGGATGAATTCCATGCCCAGCGCCAGGCCACCGAGGGTGCCGAGCAGGGCCGGGGCGTGCTTCCAGCCGCCCAGCCGCTCCAGCATGCGCGCCTCGCGGCGCACCATCAGCCGGGCGATCGGCGACACCGGGGTGCCACGGTAGCGGGAGTAGTCCTTCACCACCGCCGGACGGCCGTCCAGGCAGGTACGGTAGACATCGGGGGCGAGGAAGCGCTCGCCGCGCTTGAGCAGCAGCGGCGCCACGGCATCATCGCCGCAGGACGGGGAGGGAGTGATGGAAGGGATCATGTGGGGTCTCGGGCGACCCGGTGGGCGGCGCTGAAGCGTCAAGCGAACCGGTACGACGGGGGGAACTGGCTAAACTTTCGTTAAGTCAATTTTAGTACCGGCAAGTTCGCTATTCCACGATTTGTCGGAGAAATGTCGGCGTCGTGGCTGGAACAGTTCGTCGCGCTTTCTCGGACAATTCTGTCTCACTTTTCGAAAAGCAATTTGATTTCAATAGCTTGCAAATGCGGCCGGCGGCGCTCGCGGCGCAGCGATGCGGCCCACGCACGCTTGGCTTGACCCCGGCGCACGGCCTGCCGACCATAAGCTGTTACACGCGACATCGACGGCCGCACCCACCCGGCACGTCCCCGTCTCCTGCCGCGTTCCCCCACTGATGCCGGCCCTGCGGCCGCATCGCCCTGTTTCCCTGTCCGGCGTGTGCTGGAGGAAAGTGCTTTGATCATCAAAATCGTACTTGCGGCGCTGTTCGTGTCCTGCGTGCTGTACATCCACTTCYGTGGCAAGGTCCGTGCGCGCTGGTCGCGCCAGCTGCTGGACCACTCCAGCTTCATGGCCCCGATCAACGTGGTCATGTACATGTTCTCCAAGGTGCCGACCACGCCGTTCCTGGACCCGGGCAAGGAATTCCCGCAGCTGGAGCCGCTGCGGCAGAACTGGCAGATGATCCGCGACGAGGCACTGGCGCTGCGCGATGCGCAGGCGATCGCTGCCTCCAGCACGTTCAATGATGCCGGCTTCAATTCATTCTTCCGCCGCGGCTGGAAGCGCTTCTACCTGAAGTGGTACGGCCCCTCGCACCCGTCGGCCAAGGCGATGTGCCCCAGGACCACCGCGCTGCTGGAATCGCTGCCGGACGTGCGCGCGGCGATGTTCGCGCAGCTGCCGTCGGGCAGCGAGCTGCGCCCGCACCGCGACCCGTTCGCCGGTTCGCTGCGCCTGCACCTGGGCCTGGCCACGCCCAACAACGATGCCTGCTACATCGAAGTGGACGGCATCAAGAAGAGCTGGCGCGACGGTGAGTGGATGATGTTCGACGAAACCTACATCCACCATGCGCACAACGAGACGCCCGATGACCGGGTGATCCTGTTCTGCGATATCGCCCGCCCGCTGCGCTTCGGCCTGCCGGGCCTGTTCAACCGCCTGGTGGCGTCCACGCTGCTGGCCGGTGGCGCCTCGCCGAACCTGCCGGGCGACCCGACCGGTGGCGTCAACAAGGCCTTCGGCAGCGTATACAAGGTGCGGCTGAAGGCCAAGGCSCTGCGCGAGCGCAGCGTGGTGGCCTATCAGGTRATCAAGTGGGGCCTGGTGGTGGCGGTGATCGCCGGTATCTGGGCGCTGTAAGCGGACCGCCGCCGGGCATGGCCCGGCGCTACCGGAAAACGAAAAAACCCGCGCTGTCGCCAGCGCGGGTTTTTGCTTTGGTAGGTGCCAACCTTGGTTGGCACGCTTTCCGATCAACCCTTCAGCGCCGCCTTCACGAACGGCGGGGTCACCAGCACGCCGGTGTGCAGCGCGGCGGTGTAGTACAGGGTGTCGAAGGTCTTGGCGGCCGAATCGGCCTGGCGGAAGTCGAAGCTGCTGTCGCCCTTGCGCGCCAGGGTCACGCTCCACCAGCCGGTGGGGTAGCACGGCTGCGGGAACGGCAGGGTCTTGAACGAGCCGAAGCCGGCCTTGCCCATCTCGGTGCGCATTTCGTTGATCAGCTCCAGCTGCATCAGCGGCGACTCGGACTGCTGCACCAGGATGCCGTCGTCCTTCAGGGCCTTGAAGCAGCTCTCGTAGAACGCCTTGTTGAACAGGCCTTCGCCCGGGCCGACCGGATCGGTCGAATCGACAATCACCACGTCCACGCTGCCGGCCGGGCAGTTGGCCATGTAGGCCACGCCGTCGTCGAACATCAGCTCGGCGCGCGGGTCGTCGTTGGAATCGCACAGTTCCGGGAAGTGCTTGCGCGCCATCACGGTCACCTGCTCGTCGATGTCGCACTGGGTCACGCTCTCCACGCCCTTGTGCTTGAGCACTTCGCGCAGGGTGCCGCAGTCGCCGCCGCCGATGATCACCACGCGCTTGGGCGCGGCGTGGGTGAACAGCACCGGGTGGCTGATCATCTCGTGGTAGAAGAAGTTGTCCTTGCTGGTCAGCATGATGGCCCCATCGATGGTCATCAGGTTGCCCCAGTCGGTGGTCTGGAAGATCTCGATCTTCTGGAACGGCGACTGCACTTCGTCCAGCTTGCCGGTGATGCGGTAGCCGATGGCCGAGCCGGTGCGCTCGAAGTGTTCGATGTACCAGTTGCTGTTGTCAGTCATGGGAAAGCATTCCTGTTCGGAGGGGATGGAGCCGGGCTGAAGGCGGGGTGCCACGCATCCGGACGGATCGGCCCGTTCAGGTTCAGACCTGCCACGGGCGCGGGCGCGCATGATAACGAACCTGTGGGCATATAGGCGTTATCATGCCCCCCCTTTTATTTGCCACAAGGCCGACTGCAATGACCGATTGGTCCCTCGACCAAGCCCGCAAGACCTACTCGATCCCGCACTGGGCGGATGGCTATTTCGACGTGGATCAGGCCGGGCACATGGTGGTGAGACCGACCGGGGCGGATGGCCCGGTGGTGTCGCTGCCCAAGGTGGTCGATGCCGCGCGCGCGGCCGGTGCCAAGCTGCCGCTGCTGGTGCGCTTCCCGGACATCCTCGGCCAGCGCCTGGGCAAGCTGCAGGCGGCGTTCGCCCAGGCCCAGCAGGATTGGGACTACCCGGGCGGCTACACCGCCGTGTACCCGATCAAGGTGAACCAGCACCGCGGCGTGGCCGGCACTCTGGCCAGCCACCACGGTGAAGGCTTCGGCCTGGAAGCGGGCAGCAAGCCGGAACTGATGGCCGTGCTGGCGCTGTCGCGCCCGGGTGGCCTGATCGTCTGCAACGGCTACAAGGACCGCGAGTACATCCGCCTGGCCCTGATCGGCCGCAAGCTGGGCCTGCAGACCTTCATCGTCATCGAGAAGCCGTCCGAGCTGAAGCTGGTGCTGGAAGAGTCCAAGGCGCTGGACGTGAAGCCGGGCCTGGGCGTGCGCATGCGCCTGGCCTCGCTGGGCGCCGGCAAGTGGCAGAACAGCGGTGGCGACAAGGCCAAGTTCGGGCTGTCGCCGCGCCAGCTGCTGGACCTGTGGAAGTCGCTGCGCGATACCGAATACGCCGACTGCCTGAGCCTGCTGCACTTCCACATGGGCTCGCAGATCTCCAACGTGCGCGACATCGCCAACGGCATGCGCGAAGCCACCCGTTACTTCGTCGAGCTGTCACAGCTGGGTGCGAAGATCACCCACGTCGACGTGGGCGGTGGCCTGGGCGTGGACTACGAAGGCACCCGTTCGCGCAGCTTCTGCTCGATCAACTACGGCCTCAATTCGTACGCCAGCAACATCGTTCAGCCGCTGGCCAATGCCTGCGAAGAACATGGCCTGACCCCGCCGCGCATCGTCACCGAGTGCGGCCGCGCGATGACCGCGCACCACGCGGTGCTGATCGCCAACGTGTCTGAAGTGGAACAGGCGCAGGAAGGCCGCGTGCCGGACCAGCACGACGACGAGCCGGCCTCGATCCGCCACCTGCGCGAGATCCACGAAGAACTGGACGTGCGTCCGGCGGTGGAGCTGTTCCAGGAAGCACAGCACTTCCACGCCGAAGGCCTGTCCAGCTATGCGCTGGGCCAGATCGACCTGCCGCAGCGTGCGCGCATCGACGATCTGTTCTATGCCATCGCCCATGGCGTGCGTGCGCGCCTGAGCTACGACGAGAAGAGCCATCGCCCGGCGCTGGATGAACTGAACGAGCGCCTGGTCGACAAGTACTTCGTCAACTTCAGCGTGTTCGAATCGATTCCCGATGCGTGGGCGATCGACCAGGTGTTCCCGATCGTGCCGATCGAGCGCTTGAACGAGATGCCGGATCGCCGCGGGATCATCGCCGACATGACCTGCGATTCCGATGGCATGGTCAAGACCTACGTCGAGAACGAAAGCCTGGACAGCTCGCTGCCGCTGCACGCGATCAAGCACGGCGAGAGCTACCGCATCGGTTTCTTCATGGTCGGTGCCTACCAGGAAATCCTCGGCGACATCCACAACCTGTTCGGCGATACCGACGCGGTGGAAGTGCTGGCCGATGCCGATGGCTATGCCATCACCCAGCAGCGCCGCGGCGATACCACCGACGTGATGCTGGACTACGTGGGCTACAAGCTGGATGACCTGCGTGCGGCTTACGCCGAGCGCGTGGCATCGGCGGACCTGTCGCCGGAACGCGCGCAGGAGCTGTCCGAAGCGCTGGAAGCGGGCCTGACCGGTTACACCTACCTGTCCGATGAACCGTTGATCTGAGGGTGACGGGAACGCCGGGCATGGCCCGGCGCTACCGGTGCTGATGAGCGCCCGCGCGATCTTCCATCTGTTCCTGCATGCCGCCGTGCCAGCCCTGCTGGCATGGCTGTTCTGGCGCAAGCGCTTCGCCTCGGCGTGGCTGTTGCTGCTGCTGGGCTGGATCATCGATCTGGACCACCTGCTGGCCGATCCGATCTACGCCCCGAACCGCTGCAGCATCGGCTTCCACCCGCTGCATACCGCACCGGCGATTGCCGTGTATGCCGGGCTATGCGTGCCGAAGAAAACGCGGCTGGTAGGCATCGGTTTGATGATCCACATCGTGCTCGATGCCATCGACTGCTGGTGGATGCATCACCGTTGAGGCTTGGTAGATGCCGACCTTGGTCGGCGCTCTTGATGCGCGTCGACCACGGTCGACACCTGCCGGGTGGCGCATGATCCGGTAGCGCCGGGCCATGCCCGGCGAGCGCAGCGGCGCGTTACCCCATCGGCAACCACAACGTGGCGCGCAATCCCGGTTGTGCATTCTCCAGCGCCAGCCGTCCACCATAACTGGCGGCGATATCACCCACGATGGCCAGGCCCAGGCCACTGCTGTTTTCGCGCTCATCCAGCCGTACGCCACGCTGGGTCACCTGCGCCAGCGCCTCGGCTGCCAGCCCCGGACCGTCGTCGCGCACATCAATGCGCAACTGTTCATCGTCCACGCGCGCAGTGACCGTCACCTCCCGCTGTGCCCACTTGCCGGCGTTGTCGAGCAGGTTGCCGAGCATCTCTTCCAGGTCGGCGCTGGCACCGGCGAACTGCAGGTCGTCGGCAATGCCTTCGGCCTGGAACTGCAGCGCACGGTCCCCATGCACGCGCGCCATCAACCCGCACAGCGCCTGTGCCACCGTGGCCACCGGCGTGCGTTCGCGATGGTCGGCGGTCAGCCCGGCGGCAAGATAGCGATCGACGCTGGCCTGCATGCGTGCGCCCTGTTCGCGCAGCGTCGCGCGCCACGCGCGGCCCTCGCCATCGGCTTCAGCGGCGAGCACGCTCAGCGGTGTTTTCAGCGCATGCGCCAGATCCTGTGCGCTGGTGCGGGCGCGGCCCACCATCCGTTGCTGGTGGTCGAGCAGGGTATTGAGCTCTTCGCCGAGCGGTGCGATTTCAGCGCCCAATCCGGCCGTATCGATGCGCTCTGCATCGCCGCGGCGCACGCGTTCCAGCTGCGCACCGAGACGCTGCAGGGGCCGCAGGCCGAAAYGCACCTGGCTGGCCAGTACCGCCAGCCACGCCGCTACCAGCACGGCCAACGCCATTGCGCTGCGTTGGCGGAACGCGGCGACGTCCGCATCCAAGGCACTGCGGTCGGTGGCGACCACGGCGACATAGGGTTGGTTGGCGCGGGGCAGGCGCACCGGCTGCACGCGCGCGCGCAGCGATTGCTGCAGCGGGCCCGGCAGATTGCGTTCGGCCGTGCCAGTGGCGGCCACTGGCAGCGTTTCGTCCCACAACGAACGTGACTGCAGCAGCACCTTGCCGCTGCCATCGGCGATCTGCCAGTACGCGCCGGAGAACACGCGCTGGAAGCGCGCATCGTTGGGTTCCTGGCGCAGCTGCAGCTGGCCATCGGCATCGATCTCGGCCTGCGCCAGCAGGGTCAGCATGTCCTGCTGCAGTTCGTTGTCCAGGCGGTCGCGCGCGCTGCGCTTGAACAGTTCGCCCAGCAGCGCACTGGCCAGTGCCGAGACCAGCAGCAGGCCGATGCCACCGGCCAACAGCAGCCGGCGTCGCAATGACGGCTGCCGGCTCACGGCGCGGCCAACCGCCAGCCCTGGCCGCGTACGGTCTGGATCAGGTCGGTGCCGAGCTTGCGGCGCACCCGCCCCAGCAGTACGTCCAGCGCATTCGAATCGGGGTCATGACCGCCATCGAACACATGTTCGCCCAGGCGGTCGCGGCCGATCACCTGGCCGCTGTGGTGAATGAAGTAGCTCAGCAGGCGGAATTCCTGYGGGCTCAGCGCCAACGCCTGGCCATCCAGGTCGAAGCGCCCGGCATTGACGTCCAGCTGCAGTGGACCGCACTGCAACCGTGGACTGGCATGGCCGTGGCTGCGGCGGATCAGCGCGCGCAGGCGCAGCACCAGTTCGTCGGCCTGGAAAGGTTTGGTCAGGTAGTCGTCGGCGCCGGCGTCGAAGCCGGCCAGCTTGTCGTGCCAGCGCCCGCGTGCGGTCAGCACCAGCACGGGAAAGTCGCGGCCGTTGCCGCGCCAGCGTTCGATCACGCTCAGGCCGTCCAGCCCGGGCAGGCCCAGATCGACGATGGCGGCCTGCAGGTCTTCCACCTGGCCGATCTCCTCGGCCTGGCGACCATCGGCCACCACCTCGACCACGTAACCGGCCTGCTCCAGCAGCGGCTGCAGGCGCTCGGCCAATGCGGCATCGTCTTCGGCCAACAGGATGCGCATCAGTCGTCCAGCTCCGTCTTCAACAGCCTGCCGTTGCGCGCATCATAGTCCAGCTCCACC